>NZ_JAPTFQ010000014.1:0-71726 GCF_030985535.1 Stenotrophomonas sp. Sm2128 | reverse complement strand
GGCAGCACGTCCAGGACACGCAGGCGTTGCTGCACCGGAGTCTGGATCGGCATCACGTCCGGCTGCACGTCGAAGCCAGCCGGCGGCGTCTCCGGCGAGCCCTGCAACGAGGTCAGTGCCTTGAGGCCGATTTCCAGCTCCAGCTTGCCGCTGGTTTGCAGCTTGCCGGCACTGAACTGCTGGAACTGTTCATCCTTCAGCGCCTTGCTGATCGCGTCGGCCACAGATTCCTGCTTGCGGCGCGCGCCCGGCGCCAGCTTGACGCCCTTCTCTTCCATGGTGAAAACCTTGTCGGTCAGCTTGTCCAGCTCCTCGCGCTGGGCGTCGAGCTTGGCGTCGACAGACTTCTGGAAGCCCTTGAGGGCTTCGCTGTGATCTTTCAGGGCCTTTTCGATTACGTCGGTCATGCGTTGTTCCTCAGTGAGCGGGTGATGGCGTCGAGCTGGCGTGCGAGCGTCTCAGCGCGCGCATCGTCGTCGTCGGTTGAGATGGCTGGCCACACGATGGCGGCCGACTTGCGAGCGAGACGGTTGGGCATGCCCACGTCCCGCAGGAGGTGTTCCAGCGCGCGTTCCGAATCCACCTGCGCCCAGCTCTTGACCGCATGGATGCGGCTACCAGCGTTCATCGGCTCGCGGCACAGGGAGATTTCAGGGATGGCGGTGATCTCGGTGAACACGCGGTTGCGGCCCGAGGTTTCGGCACTGCCGACGAACCCCATGCTCAGCGCGCCGAGGGAGCGATCACTTAGCCGGTCGTAGGCTTTGCGCCCGATTGTCTGCGCCGTGTTGATCTGGCCCTCTACTTCCAGGCCACGGTCAGTCACGGTCATCATGTCGATCACGCCGGCCACCTGGTCGGGATCGTGTTCGATGCGGATCTCTGGACGGCTCTTGGCTGCATCGACAGCGCGCGCCAGTGCAGACGGCAAAATGAGATCGCCCTCGCGGTCAGGCGTATCCATGAAGGACCATGCCAGGCCAGCGAAGCGGCCTTGCCCGAGGGACTTTTCGATTACGAAGGAGGGGCTAACAATCACGCGCAGGAATCTCCGGTACAGGCTTGCCAAGTGAACTCATTGGCCGCTGCCGGATCGCTGATCGCGGAGTGTGCGGTGTCGGGATCGCTGATCGCCGACAACTGCAACGATACGCCATCCACGGCGGGGCTCAATGGGTTTCGTAACAACAGGCGATTGCGATACGCCTTCTGGCGACAGGCGCCGCTGCAGTAGGTGCGTGGTCTGCCTGTCGGTGGATTTGTCATGGGCTTACCGCACATTGCGCATGCGGTGGTGGTGCACGTGGTGCACTGGTGAACGTGGTGCATCCGGTGCGCCCGGTGCAGCCCTGCGCCCCGTGCCGAGAGCGGTAGCGGTGAAGCCCAAACACGGCTCCGCTCCGCTACCGCCTGGTAGTAGTTATCTGTGTAGTGTCTGGCGCTACGGTTTTTACCCATAAATCGCTCTATCCGTAGCGCCCAGCGCTACGCTTTGGTTAATTGATCGTTACGCTGCCTTGTCGCTGTAGCGCTAAGCGCTACGGTTTGTAGCGTCTGGCGCTACCGCGATTTTTTGGCATTCGCTGGCGTATGGCTTCCAGCGCATGTATGTCCGCTTCGCATCAACGTCATCGCCGGCAGGGCCGATGTTGGTTAGGAGGAAAGATCGAGCGCGCCCGCTGCCTGTCTTCTGATCGAAGCTGCCGGCCTTGGCTTCCTCTATCCATCCACGTTCCAGCAGCGCCTTGAAGGCGTTCTGCACGGGCCGCTGAGTGACTCCCACCCGCTGCATGGCCTCCCGAACGCTGAGGAACACCTCAGCGCCAGTGGATGGCCGATACAGCGCGCGCAGTTCGATCAGCAGTGCACGTGCAACCGGATCGAGGGTTCGGTATGCCTGGCACTCCAGCTCCCAGGAATAGATGCGAACGTGTGGCGAGACCGGGACATAGGTGCTGCTGCTGCGTCCCGTGGCCCGCGTGCGTCGTTTGGCCAGCTTGCGGGCTTCTCGCTCACTCATCTGCCTCCCCTACGATCACGATGGCCACCTTCTTTCCGTAGTAGTGCAAGGGAAGGGGGGTAAAGGGCAGGCAGGCGCCAACCTGGGAGCGATAGATCACGTCCACAGTCTTAGCGGAGTCCAGGTCCTGCAGCGCGCGCTTAGCCGCTGCGGAGTTGCTCTTCTCCAGGGCTTCGAAAAGATCACCGTTCATCGGATGGCCTCCCCCAGCAGCTGGCCGACAGAGCGGCGCCACTCGGCACCAGCGCGCGCCGCGCGCGTCATGATCCACTCGCGCACGCGGGCCTCAGACGGGTTGCCCCTGTGCTGCAGGGCGCAGTCACCGCACAGCACGTAGGGGAGGGATGCCCACCCGAACTCCCGCTCCACACGATGGAACGTGCCAAACACCGGCAGCAGCGGCTTGCCGCAGCAGTCGCAGGCGATGGGTTCAACCGCAGGACGGCGGCTCATCCGACCCTCCGCAGCTTGTTGGCGTAGGTGACAAGCCCAAGCACCCGAAGCGCAGCGCGCGGCATCAGGTGGCCTTCGTAGATGCCCGACAGCGCGTAGACGTACAGGCCGCCCGGGCGGTGCTGCACGAAGCGAATCAGCGCCTCGCCGTCGATCTCCACGGCATACATGGCGTCGTAACGGTATTCCGTTACTTCCAGGTCGATCACCAGCACGTCGCCGGGCAGGTAGTTGGGAGCGTTCTGGCTGTCGGTCAGCGCGACGGTGGCCCAGCGCGCGGTGTCGGAAAAGTCTGAATGCGCGTCGGGGGTTTGCCCGATTGCGGGCGGGGATGGTTGGTGTACGATGGGCGTCATGGTCAGTTCGTTCCTTGGTCGGTTCGGACGTGGCTTTCACGGCTCACTCCGGCTGCAACCGGGTGGGCCGTTTTCATTTCAGGCGCGCGGAGCATCCGGCTTTCCCCCTTGAGATGCCCTCTCCATGGCCTGCTGGCATTCCACTAGCGCCGAGTGGCTGCACAGACGCCGCTTGCCGTCCTTGTACGTGCGGAGGTGCCCGCTGTTGATGAGCTGATATCCCCTGGTCCGTGACACCCCTATCTGCTCGAAAGCTTCTTCGATTGGGTAGGCGAGTTTGGGTTTCGTTGCATCCTGTGACATAGTTGGGCTCTAGATGAATGGGTTCAGTGGGTTTAATGCTCACAAACCCACTGAACGTAGTTAGACACACCGGGATAGCCAATGTCAACGACCAAGAACAAGGGTGGCCGGCCACCGCGTGCGCCCGGCGAAAAGCTGCAGCGGATCAACATGACGCTGAGGCCGAGCCTGTTGTTCGGCCTGGAAGTCGTGGCCCGTGATCGGCGCACGTCCCTGAGCCAGGCCGCCGAGTACCTGATTGAGCAGCAGCTGCGGAGCTATCAGGTCGAAGGGGCTCCCGCGACAAAGCTGCTGGACGGCGTGGTCGACGTAATGCGAGATCACCTCTCCAACGGGAATCCGCTGGTGGAGAAGGAGCCCGATGACGCTGAGGAAGTGGCTGCGCTGCTTCTGGCCAGCCCATCAGGCCGGGCCTTTTTCATGCCGGACACGCTTCAGACTCCGAGCGAGCGCTATTTCCTACGGTTCTACGCGAGCCTGCTACGGATCGCGAACGAGGCTGCGGCGGATGGCGACGAGCTCGCATCCGCGATGCTCATGACTGTGATGAGCTCTCTTGCGCGGCCGGACCTGCTTGAGCGACTCCATGCGGCTGCGAACGACGGGGAGCAAAAGGGCAGCCCGGTAGATGAGGCTGCGCGTTCCACCTACGCCCAATTGATGGCCGTTGTGGCGGAGCCGTAGGCAGCTACAGGAACTGCACCTGTGCCAGCTTGTCACGCGCAGCGCCCTGCACCAGGTGGCCGTAGTGCTTCTCGATCATCGCCAGCGACGTGCCGGCGAGCTTCGCCACGGTCAGCAGGTCCATGCCGCCCGCGATGGCGTCGGTGATCCAGCAGTGGCGCAGCGTGTAGAGCGTCACGCCCGCAGGTAGTCCAGCGCGCGCTGCGGCATCCCTAACAAGCTCGCTCCAGTCGCTGGGCGTCCAGACCTTCTTCCCGTCCTGGGTGAACAGGTGCGCCTTGGGCAGCTTTCCCTTGGCCAGACGGTCGAACAGTGCAGTGGCAGCGGGGGAGAGCGGTATCTTGCGGTCGTGGTCCTTGCTGCGGAACCTCACGCTGGCCGTTCGGCCGTCATAGTCCGAGCGCAGGCACAGCGACGGGTCGCCCGGCCTGCAGCCCGTCAGAGCCACGCACTCGATCAGGTCGCGCACCGGCCCCTCAGCGGCTTCCAGCAGTGCGCGGCGCTGCTCGCGCTCCAGGTACAGGCCCCGGCGCTGCCCGGCGTCCTTGAGGGGCTTCACGGCGTTCCACTCGAACGCAAGATCAGGGGATACCTTGCGGCGGGCCACGGCGTGGTTCAGGGCGGCCACCAGCGTCGTACGGATGCGGTTGATGCTGGAGCGTGCCAAGGGCTTCGCCACAGGTGGGCGGCCGCGCTTCACTGGCAGCGGCGGGAGGTCGCCTTTCTCCACGCGATCGCGCCACGCCTCGATGTGATCCTGGTGGAGATCCTTGAGGCGCACCTTGCCCAGCTTGTCGCCGTAGAGGCATCGCTCAAACCGGCGCTTGGCGTCATCCGATGCGGTCTTGCGCCCATCCTTCTCCAGCGCGGTCACATAGTCGCGGCAGGCATCGGCCACGGTGAGTTCGCTCTTGGGGGCGATGACCGCCAGCGGTGCGCCGTGCTGGTCTGTCTCGGCAAGCACAGCGCGCGCGCGGGTGCGGGCGGCCTCCACAGTAACGGCAGGCCACTTTCCCAGCGCGCGGGTGCTGGTCCGGCTCCATTGGACGTTCCAGCTCTTCACGCCCGATGGCTGCACCCGGACGTGCAGCTGCGGAACCACGGTGTCCCACAGGCGGTAGGGCGCAGCCTCGGGCTTGGCCGATTCGACGACGCTGGGATTGAGGCGCTTGGATTGCTTCATGGGCTCGTAACTGCGCGGTAACAGCAAAACCCAGTGTGCGGCCAAATCCAGCGGGACGCAATGACACGGTAAATCAAGGGATTTCAGGCGGATGCGTTGCCCCACAAGGGCCGTTGCCATCCTTCACACGGCAAGGGTCACAGGTTCGATCCCTGTACCGCCCACCATGTTGCAGAACGAAAGAAGCCTCCAGAAATGGGGGCTTTTTTGTTGCCTGACCATCAGCGCGGCTTTCCGGCATCGTTGGCAGCGCGACTCACCGGCTCCCTCAACCGCGCGAAGCGCTCGGGGGACGCACTTCACCGATGCGGGCACAGGATTCCATCCATGCGCTGTTCCGTGGTTCACGGCCGGCGTACTCTCGAGGCAGTGCCGTGCCCCCATTCCCTGGAGTGCCACCATGCCGCTCGCCCGCATCGATCTTCGCAAAGGTAAATCCGCCGACTACCTGCAACGTGTCGGCGAAGCCATCTACCAGGCCATGCGCGCGGTGGGCGTGCCGGAGAACGACCGCTTCCAGATCTTCCAGCAGCACGACGCCGGCACGCTGATCTACGACCCCGGCTATCTAGGCGTGGACCGCACCGACGATTTCATCTGCATCCAGATCACCTGGAACGAAGGGCGTACGCTGGAGCAGAAGAAGGCGTTGTACGCCGGCATCGCCGATGGACTGCACGCGGCGGTGGGCATCCGCCGCGAGGATGTGTTCATCAATCTTGTTGAAGTAAAGAAGGAGAACTGGTCCTTCGGTAATGGCGTGGCGCAGTACGTGAGTTGATGCGCGGAAAGCACCACGCATGGCGTGAATCTACACTTCGCTGCCGACCTGTTCGCCTTCGCTGGCCGGGGCATTGCTGGCCGCTTTCACTGCGTCGGCGCTGTTGGGTTGTTCGCATTCGATGCGGGTGACATAGCCCTCGCTGCCGATGCTGTGCTCGGCACGCTTGACCAACCACTGGCCATCCACGCCCTCGCGGAACCCCTGCATCACCACGGTGGCTTCGGCCATCAGTGTTTCGCGGCCGGGCAGGGTGTAGCTGAGCGTCCGCGTCTGCCGTGCCTGTTCGCGATGCTTGGCGCGCGCCGCCGCCTCTGCGCTCTCCCGGTCGGCATAGGCCATGCGCAGGCGCATGATCGGTTCACCGCTGCCGACCTTCACTTCCTGGCGCTTGGCACTGCGCACGTCGCGGTAGTACGCAATGGTGGTACCGGCATCTTCGCGTGCGGCAAGGGTTACCCGATAGTCGCTGCCATCGGCCGGGGTGAGGGTGACATCGGGAATGCGCTCGCCGCTGGCGCTGGTGGATTCGCCCCGCTTCACGAACACCAGGCGCCCGCCTCCGGGCTTGGCGATGGCATCGTGCTGTTTGGCCAGGCGCAGCAGCAGGTTCATGTCCGACTCCTGCGACTGCACCGTCAGCGGCAGCACGATGGACGCCAGCGATGCGCTCACCGCTGCGTTCAGCCCATGCTCGCCGGCCATGCGTCGCACCATGTCGCCGATCGTGGTGCCCTTCTTCCAGGTGCGTGTCTTCTGCGTCTGCAGGTCGCTCTTGCCCCCCTTGCTGGTCTCGAACGGTGCCGCCCGGGCGCGCAGCGTCATGCTGCCGGGAAAGCCGGAGATCTCCACCTCGTCGCAGATGTACAGGCCTACGCGCCGCACTTCGCCGTCATAGCCGATGAAGGCCTCCAGTTCCGCGCCAACCGGTGGCAGCTGGATCGGGTCGGACGGATCGTGGTCGGCCAGCTGCAGTTCCAGCGTGTCGGACGTGTTGCCGGTCTCGTCGGTGATGCGCAGCGACTTGAAGCGCGCCATGATCCTGTCGGTGATGTCCTGGCTGTTGGCCACCACGCGGAAGGCCGGTGTGATGTTCAATCCCACAGGGCGACTCCCTTGCGCTCGCTGGCCGGGCGCTGCACCTCCGGCAGGGTGATCGCTACGCCGGCAGGCAGTACCGGGCCGCGTGCGGCCAGGCCCGGGTTGGCATCGAACACCGCGCGCAGGATGGCCGGTGACTGCTCGCCATAATACGCGTACGCGATACGGTCTACGACGTCGCCGTCGCGGGTGCTATACGTTCGTGCCATTGCTGTGCTTCCGCAGTGAAAGGGTGAATTCCTGTTTCAGGATCGCGCTGTCGGCGGTGAACTCGCTGGCGGTGGCATCGATCTTCTCGATGACCCACAGGCCCAGGTTGCCGCCTTTGCCGGTCAGCAGTCGATGAGGCGTGCCCTGCGCGGCCAGCTTGCGCAGCTGTGAGAGCTCATTGCCGGCGCCGCGGAACTGGTAGTAGATGACGCCCGGCAGGGTCATGCTGGCTGAGCCCGGTCCGGTGTACTGCAGGGCCGCCATCTGGCCGATGCGGTCCTGCGCCTGCCAGCGATACTCGTTGGATTGCTGGATCTCCCGGAAGACCGCGGTGTTGAGGCTGAACTTGAAGCCGCCCAGCATCAGCAGGACCGGGGCGTTGCCGGAGTCATTGGCTTTGAACTGCGACAGCAGCTTGTCCACAGTGCCGGTTACGAATTCGCGTTTCATGCTCAGTTCCTGTCTGCCAGGCCACCACGAGCGGCAACCGCGTTGCGACGTTGCAGCTCATCGGCCGTGCGGCGCGCCACCGCTTCGCTGGATTCGCCTGGCTGCTGGTGGATGGTGATGTGGTTGGTCTGCTGCTGCTGCACCGTGGTGGCGCTGCGCGGGGTGGGCGAAGGCATGTCCGGTGCGGCACGCCCGGCCGGCGTACCAAAGGCATTCGGCATGCGTGGCTGCACACTGGCGCTGTGCATGCTGGCGGGCGCCAGCATCACCGGAGGCAGCTGTATGCCGCCGTTTGCGCGTATCGCGCCGTAGGCATCAGCCGCGGTGTTCACACCAAGCGCGATCTTGTCCTTGGCGGTGCCCAGCACGCCCCCGACCTTGTCCATGATGGTGCCCACCACCTCCATGAAGGGGGCGATCTTGGCCATCATCGTGTCGATCACGCTGCTGACCTTCGCTGAAACCCAGTCCCAGGCACTGCCGAAGGTGACGACGATGAATCCAGCCACCGTGCCGATGACCTCACCGATCATCCTGAAGACCTCGGCGACGAAGCCAGCGACCTGGATGACGGCGCGGAAGTTGAACATCAGCGCTTCGCCCACCAGCTTGCCGATCTCGCCCACGCGGGAGAGTTCGTTTCCGGTGTACTGCGCCGGGGCCAGCATCCGCGACAGCCAGTCCCAGGCCTGTCCCAGCAGGGCACTCACGGCCTCCCAGGCCGGACGCAGCGGCGCAACGGCATTCATCAGCTCTCCCATCGCGGAGGTGCCCGCGCTGCTGAGACCTTCCCATACACCGCTCAGGAAGGCCTTGATCGGCTCCCAGTACTTGCGGACAAGCAGGGCACCGGCAGTGAGCGCGGCCACAGCTACCGCGATAGGGCCGCCACCAATGGCGCCCACTGCGGTGGCGACGACGCGGAACACCGAGGCGATACGCATGGCCATCGGGCCGAAGCGCCCCAGCTGGGCCAGCAGGTTGCCGGCACGGAACAGCTGGAAGACCTTCTGCACACCCAGGATCGGACCCTTCACGAACGTCCAGGCGTAACGGGCACCCAGCACCGCACTGCGCATGGCGAGCATGCCCACCACCACCTTGGTGGTATTGGCGATCAGCTTCGGATTCTCGGTCACGAAGGTGGTCACGCCGTTCAGCAGTTCGGTCAGCTTCACCGCCGCGTCGCCGACCGCGGGCAGCAACGCCGCACCAAAAGCCTTGGACAGGTTGTCCACGGCGATCTTCGCGCCCTGGATCTTCTCCGGGTCGGTCTGCATGGCATTGGCATACGCCGCATCGGTGGTTCCGGCAGAGCCATTGAGCGCCTTGTCGCGGATCCGGGTGTACTGATCCCAGTTCTGGATCATCGGGCCGATGAAGTTCTTCGCCTGTGCATCGCCGAACAGCTTGCCGATCTTCTGCTGATCGCCGGCCGTGGCCTGGATGATGGCCTGCATCGCAGCGTCGAACGGGTTGCCACCGCTGCTCTGTGCGTCGCTGATGACCTTGCGCAGGTCCAGGCCGAATCCCTTCTTGGCCTTGGCCTGCAGCTCGGGCGACATGATCGATGTCATGAAGCCCTTCATCTGGGTGGCTGCCTGGTCAGCGCCGCCCGCGGACCGGCGCGTGGCTTCCAGTGCCGCGCCCATGGTGGCCGCTGCTGCGTTGCCCTGCAGCTTCAGCGCTTGGAACGACGTTCCCAGCACCGGCATTACCTTGGCCATGTCCTTCAGCCCCAGCCCGCCCTGGTGGCTGCTGACGACTAGGACATCCAGCGCCGACTGCATGCTGGCAGGGTCGATGTCGAATGATTGCTGCAGGCCCACGGCGGCGCTGGAGACGTCGTCGATCCCGGTACCGGTGACGGTGGCGGTGCGGCCGATGGCGCGCAGGCTGGTCTGCGCCGACTGTGCATCCATGCCGGCGTCGACCAGCAGCCGGATGGCGCGCTGCAGGTCATTCGCCTTCTGGTTGGTGTTGCCGGTCTCGGCCAGGATCGTCCTGCCCAGTGCTTTGACCTGGCCGTTGTCCAGGCCCGCTGCGCTGCCGATCTGCTGGTTCTGGCGGGCGAAGCTTGAGGCGTTCTCGACCGGCTTGGCCAGCTGGGTCACTGCGCTGCCGAGCAGGGTGCGTGATTCCTTGAAGGAGGTTCCCAGCTTCTTGCGGTTACGCAGATTGGTGGTGCTTGCCTTCTCGATGCGCTCCAGGCCGGTCTGCACCTTGCGCAGGCGATCGCCCTCGCTGGAGAGCCTGGCGTACTCCTGGCGCAGCCCGGCAACGTTCTGCTTGAGCTTTACCAGCGAGGGGTTCGCCTTGCTCATGGAGCGCTGCTTGCGCTCCAGCCTGTCCAGTTCGCTGCCGATCTTCTTCAGTCCGTCCTCGGTGGAGGACAGTGCGGACTTCAGCGAGCCCGAGATCGAGCCACCGATCGTGATCGTTGTCGTTTGAACGTTACTCGCCATGTACCGGCAATCCTTGTATCCACCAGATGAACTTCGACACCCGCAGCGTCATGATTTCGCGCAGGCCCCAGCCGGTATGGCCGGCCAGGGCGAGCACTCCCTGCCTGATCTGCGGCAGGGTCAGGTGGTAAAAAGCGCGACTCCCGACTGCAGGCGGGCGTAATCGCGCAGCGGCAGCTTGCGCAGGTCGTCCGGCGGGATCTCGCACAGGTTGGCGATCATCCGCACTTCACGCTGTGCATCGCTGCCCTTGTCGTCCTGGAACCGCTCCATGTCTTCCACGGTGGGTTCGCGCATGCGCAGTACGGCGGTTTCCACGCCATTGACCTGGCGCGGGCGGGTGAGGGTGACTTCGGCATAGCCATCGCGTTCGATGACGTGGTCGTTGGTGGTCTTGGTCTTGCTGGACATGGATGTGTTCCTGGAAATCGAGGGAGCGCGATGAAGGCGGGGGCGCGAGGCGCCCCCGGTGCTGTGGAGACGCGTGCGGGGTCAGATGCCCAGGGCGCTGCGCAGGCCGGCCAGCATGTCCACGCCGTTCTGCTTGGCGATCATGTTGACCACGTCCAACTCCTGGACGACCAGCGGTCCGTGGGTGAGCTTGTAGTAGCTCAGTGCGAGCGAGATCTTCACCGTGCCCTTCTCGCCGGACTTGGATTCGCCACGATCAATGGCCTTGACCTTGCCGCGCATGTTGTGGATCACGGCGGTGATGCTGCCGTCGCTGGACTCCAGCGCCTCGCGTGCGGTGAAGGAGTACTCCTTGCTTTCCACCACATGGAACTTGCCCATGATGTCCGGGTCATCGGCGATGAGGACAGCCTCGGCTTCAAGCTTCTCGTGGCCCAGGGTGATTTCGGTCGGGGCGAACATGCCACCCGCCTGGAAATCCTCGGTCTTCAGCGTCAGCTTCGGAGCGGTGAAGGATTCGACGTTGCCGGCATAGCCCTTGCCGTCGACGTAGAAGTTGAAGTTCTTTCGGACGTTGCGCGCCATGCTTAGAAGATCTCCGAGACGTAGTTGTTGTTCATGTGCATGCGGAAGGTCAGCTGCTCACCCGGGTAGGTCGGAGTGAAGTCGAAGTCCCAGTAGAAGCGGCCCTGGGCCACGCTGTCCGCTGCGTTCAGTTCCGGGTCGATCCAGCAGTTGCCGCCGAGGATCGCGCCCTGGGTCTTCAGGCCGCGCAGGAAGGCATTGACGCCCTCGCGCACGTCATCGACGTAGGTCTTGCTGATGCCGCGGTCGACGGCCCACAGGTGGGCGGCTTCCAGGCTGTCGGCGATGATGTCGGCGGTGCGCACCACGCACAGGAACTGCCACTTCGGATCGATGCTGGTGGTGCGGTTGCCCCACAGGCGGAAGCCCCCTTCGCGGATGACCGTGGCCACGTTGGCCTGGTTCAGCAGGTTGGCGCGGCTGGTGGCATCGGACAGGCCGAAGTCGATCGCACGCGCGGTACCGACCACGCCGTTGAGTTCCAGGTTCGACGGCGACGCCCACCAGCCGCGCTCGTTGTCGCTGCGGGCGATGGCACCGGCCACGGCACCGGAGGCATGGCGGGTGACGATGGCATCACCGGACTGCACCAGCAGCGCGGGGTCGACCACGTAGACGCGCTTGGAGCCGGTCAGGGCGGCGGTGGACTTGGCAGCGTCGTCGTTGCTGTTCGGGCCATCCTTGATGATGACCGCGCGCAGCTTGTCGGCGATGCCAAGCAGCTCGGCCACGACCGGGTTAGCCAGCACGGCCTCCGGCTTGGCCGGATCGGCTGGGTGCACATGGGTGAAGCCGGGTGCGACCAGGATGCGCGGCTTGACGCCGACGATGGACTTGGCGGCCAGCAGCGCATGCACGCCTTCGTAGGCGCCGGTCTGGGCGTTCACGCCGCCCAGCACGTTGGCCAGGGTGGCGCTTTCATTGGCACCCTTCTCGACGCGGACGACAACGACGACGGCACTGGACTGGTCGAAGATCGTGTCGAGCGCACCGGGCAGGGTGCCGGCATCGGTGCCGGTGGTCGCCGACAGCTTGGCGGCCTGCGACGGCGAGGTCACCAGTACGGGCGTGTTGACGGGGAACGCTTCGGTGTCGGCCAGCGGTGCGGTGCCGACGATGCCGATCACGCTGCTGGAGGCGATGGCAATCGATCGGGCACCGGTATCGATGTTGACGACCTGTACGCCATGGAGAAATTCGGTCATTCGGGGTTCTTCCTCGGTGTGGGTGTGTGCCGGCTTGTGCAGGCGACGGGGTAATGTTCGGAGAATGTGGCGGTCGCGATAATTGCAGCGGTGGCCCGCTGTGCAATCAGTACCAGCCCGAAACGGCGACGTTGGCGTATACGGTTGAAACCTGAGCGGGGCTACCGGAACGACGGAGATGAACGGCTATCTCAACCGTGATGCTCTCGTACATGGAAGATGCCGCAGGAATGCTGATGGATACGGTTGCCGAGCGCGATGTCGCAAGTGAGGAGAATGACGGTGCGCTTGTGCTGAACGAAGCAGCCCCTGTGTTGCTGGCCGTGAACTGCACTTCGTACTGGCTGGGGTTTGCACCCGCCGGTGCCCAGCGACCGGAATCCACCTGGGCGGTGGCATCGTTGCCACCGCCGTAACTGTTGCTGTGGACGGTGAAGTTGCCGTCGGACAGCAGGCTGATCTGCACCGACGCCGTGACATCGCCGAATGAGTTTGTTTTGGCGCCATTGCCGGCTGAGTAGTCCTTGCCATGGAAGGGCGGCCGGTAGCTTGCGGTGCCCCGGGCCGCCCACAGGTTGGACACGTCCATTCCGTTGATGCGATGGCCTACGTCGGCACGCTTGCTGCCGTACTGGATGTGGGCATAGCGGCGGCTCAGGTCGGTGCCCGCCAACCTGGAGCCGCAGTCCGCAGCAAACGGACCCTCGGCGTAGGGATCGAACAGATCGTCAAAGTCGACTCCACCAGAGGCATAGCCTGAAGGCATGTCAGTTCCCTCCCTTTAGCGACCTGATCTCCGCAGCCAGTTCCTGGATGGCGCGAACCAAGACAGGAATCAGCTGCGACTCCTGGATCGACGGCACTTTCTCACCGCGGTAGTCGACGGCATTCTCGAAGACTGCTTCGGGTACGATTTCGGAGAGCTGCTCTGCAATCATGAAGAGTCGGCATCGCTCATCGTTCACGAAATCCGAGTTGTACTGGCCGAAATAGGTTTCAATTTTTTCGATTTCCGCCAGGCCGTAGCTCAGGGGTGTCAACGGATGGTCCGACTTCAGCTTGCGCGACGAAGGACGGTTGAATCCCGCCGGAGCTTCCACGACACCTGTCTTCGAAAGCCAGAAGGACTGCCCATAACCCGCGAACGTGAAGACCCGGTCGCCGTCGGTGCTGTCACCGTGGAAGTCGATGTAGCCCTGCGTCGTAGCGTCGACCTCACGGTACAGACGCCACCGCGCGGAGGACCATCCATTTGCACCATTTACGGTCCGTAGCAGCGTTGCCTTCATGCCGTCTGCATTGCCGCCGTGTGGAATAACGCAGTGCAGGGCGGTCTGGCTGTTCCACAATCCGGTCCCGAGCGGTGGGGAGGCAAGCACGGTGTACCCGACGCCGCCATCCACGGTTACCTTGGCTTTTCCGTTGCCTCCAAGCAGTGCAAGCGAGCCGTTCGCATTTCGGTTGACCAGAAAGCCATTGCGGTCGGTGCCGGTGTTGAGACCGGCACCGATCTCGAGGTTGGCGACATCCAGGTTGTCGTCATAGAGCGAGATACGACCTGCGGCATTGCCTCGCATCCGAAGCGGACCGGTCAGGTCTCCGCCGGTGATACTGAGCTTCTTGCTTGGATCGAAATTGCCGCTGGTCCAGACAGTTCCGCCTGCATTGAGCGTAGCGGTGTACGCCCCTTCCAGATTGCGGAAAGTGAACGTGGATCCGGACTTGAAGAGATAGCTGTCACCCGTGCCGAAGTAGACGACACCATCGGTCGCGGTACTGCCCCAGCCGGACAGGCGCAGGGAGTTGTTGGAAATGGTGACGGTGCCACTGAAGGTGCCGCCACTCTTGTCCATCTTCGCTTCAGGCGCGAAGTTCCCGGCATGCCACATCGGCGAGCCGTTCCAGCGCGGCGTGTCGCCATGCTTGATGGTGATTTCGCTGCTGGCACTGCGGTCCGCGCTCCATACGCGCCACAGGCTGGAATTTCCCCAGCCGCCAATGAAGGACTGCTCGGCACCGGCGGCACCGAAGCCCAGCAACGGATACGTGCCGCTGATGAACTGCTGGTCGGTGAACGTGTTGCCGCCCCTGGACGCCTTGCCATCCAGTGCCGACTGCAGCCCGGTCACATCGGCAATCACATGCTTGTGGCCCACGGTGGCGAAGTCACCGGCCAGGGCGAACTCGGAGGCGTGCTTGCCGTCCAGGGTGTCGGCGTCCAGGCCGTTGCCATGCCCGGTGTCCTTCAGTGCGGCGCTCTTCAGTTCCAGCGCGGTGCGCGCCGCCGCGGTGCTCGCCGCAGACAGCAGCGTCTTCGCCAGCGCGGTCGGGGCGCTGGCGCCGAAGCGCTTGTCGGTGTACGCACGCACGCCACGCGGGGTCACCACGCGCTGGGTGTCGGTCGCATCTTCGACTTCGGTGCTGGTGGCCAGCTCGACCACGCCGACGACCTCGGTGGTGGCCGGTGGATAGAGGAAGCCGGCATCACCGAACTGGATCTGCGTCGTGTCGATCCCGCTGAAGCGTGTGTCGGTGGCCAGCAGCAGCATCGATGCGGCCGACTTCTCCATGATCGGATCGGCCTGGCCGTAGCTGGCAAACAGGGTGCCGTCGGCCAGGTACAGGCCGAAACCGCGCAGCGTGTAGGAGGTGGCGCTGTCATCGCGGATGGTGACGTGCACGGTGTCATCGCCCACGGCCTGGCCGCCGAAGGTGGCGACGCGCTTGATCTCGCCGGGCAGTGCGGTGAGCCCCGCCGACGGCACGAAGGCAGTCGAGGTCAGGCCGATCTGGGTGATCAGGACGGCGTTGGTGCCGGTGTTCGGCGGATTGACCAGCTTGGCGAAGCCGGCATCGGTGATTTTCAGGCGCATGCGGGGGTTACTCTCCGATCAGTTGAAGGCGGCGGAAGGCCGTGGCGTGGGCGGCTGCAAGTGCGCCGACGGCGGCGTCGGCCTGCATGCCCTGGGTAAAGGTGAAGTGCGAGCGCACCGGCTTGGTCCGGGTGATTTCGCCGATGACGTCCTCCACGAACATCGCCGTGGCGGACTGGCCATCCTGGTTGGCGATGGTCATCACCGCTTCGAAGGTGTGCGGCGCGCCCCTGGGCTGCAGCTGCCACCACTCGCGGATGAGCACCGAGCCGCCGAAGGCGGCCACCACGTCGCGCACGCTGCCGGCGGTGCCCTTGCGGCGCTGGATGGCGATGGCCGTACGCACCCGGGCGCGCTTCACGGCTTCGGGCCAGTAGGCCTTCCATTCGTCCACCGACAGCGCCCAGGCCAGCCAGGGCAGCAGTGCGGTCGGACAGCGGTCGGCATCCCACAGCGCGGTGATGTCCACCGGCAACGGACGTGCAACGATGGCGCGGGCAAGCGCGCGCTCGGCATGGGTGGCGTTGGTGGGTAGCAGGTTTGCCGCCGAGGGCACCACCACCTGGGCGTCACCATCGATGACCTCGCCGGGCGCCGGTGCAGCGGCCAGGGTGACCCTGCTGCCCTCGATGACGCTGCCCTGCAGCGGCTGCCGCCCCCGTGCATCGGTGCGGTACACCGCCTGCAGGCTCGCCAGCGCGCCGCCGGGGTGGCGGAAGGTGCGGTTGCGGCCATCGATCGCGCCGCGCAGCCGCGCGTTGATCAGGCGCGTGCTCGGCTCATTCATCGGTGCCGCCGTGGGTCAGGGTCACGCCGGCGCAGTGGGTGGCCTGGGTTCGGTCCACCACCACATCTGCAGCCGGATGGACGATCTCCACGCGCTGCACGCCCTCGGCATGCAATGCGGCGAACAACCCCGAACGGGTGACATCGCGGCCGAGGCGATGTGACTCGCTGATGTAGCGGTCCAGGCGGGTGCGCGCTTCGGCAAGCACGACCTGCGAATCCGGGCCGGCAAAGGTGAACAGCGTGGCGTCGACCGAGTAGGTGACGATCGTGGCCGGCTTCACCAGCACATGGTCGGTCAGCGGTCGCACGTCATCGGCGCTCAGCTTCGCCTCGACGATGTCCAGCAGGCCCTGGGTGGCGGTTCCATCCGCTTCGCGCGACAGCACCGAGACCACCACTTCGCCGGGGGCGGGACTGGTCGCACTGGCGTCGAGCACGCGCGGGTCGGCGCTCAGCGCATGGAATACATTGGCACCTTCCGGCCCCGCCACGCTGAACCCTTCCGGGCCCAGCTGGATGCGGCGGCGGAAGTCCTCATCGCTCTCATATCGCGGTGGAATGCCTTCCTGCGGCCTGCCCGGGTCGAGCACCTGGCGGGCGACGCCGAAGATCGCGGCGAGGTGGTCCAGGTCGCTGCCACCGGCATAGGCCAGCATCACGCCACGCGCGGCGTCGTTGACACGCTGGCGATCGAGCAGGCGCAGGTAGGTGCAGACCTCCAGGATCTTGAAGGCCGGGTCCGACGGCAGCAGCGCGTCGAAGGTGGGATCCAGGGCCTGCAGTGCGGTCAGCGATTCATCGAACATGGCTTCGAAATCGAGCACTTCGATGACCGCCGGTGCAGGCAGCTGGGACAGATTGACACTGGTGAACGAGCCGGATGCCACGGTTAGCGAACCTCGATTCCTTCGATGGTGATGGCCTCGCCGTCCGGCAGGTGGATCCCGGTCACTGCCAGGATCATCACGCCGGGGGCGGGGAGGGAGACGTCGACGTTCTCGACGTGGAGACGCGGTTCCCATCGCGCCAGCGCGTCGACGGTGGCCGCGATCAGGTCCATGCGCAGCGAGCGGTTGGTCGGCGCATCGATCAGTTCGAATACGCGTGAACCGTATTCGCGGCGCAGTACGCGGGAGCCAAGGGGCGTGGTGAGAATGTCACGCACGGACTGGTGGAGATGGGCGAGCCCATCCAGTGATTTGCCGGTGTTGGCGTCGATTCCTCGCATGGCCTCTATCGTCGTGGAGTGCGGTTTTTCAGGGCATTGCAGGCGTGGCCGCTCAGGCCTGGGCCGGCGTGGTCGGGGCGGTTGGGCCCTGTGCGGTGTGCGTGTGTGCCTTCAGGCCGATGGCGCCGGCCTTGACTTCGCCCGGTGTGCTGATGTCCTTGCCGGCGCTGATCGCGCCGCTGACATCCAGATCGCCGGTCGCCTTGATCGAGGGTGTATCGAGCACGATCGATTCGCTGGCGATCACCTGTGCATTCGCGCAGGTGACGATGACCTTGCCGCTGCCGACATGGACGTTGAGCGTGGTGGTTTCCTGGTCGTACTCGACGCTGCTGCCGTCGGCGAACTCGGTGCGCTGCCGCAGGCGCGAGTCGGCCGGCGGCGGAAAGCGGTCCTGGTACAGGCTGCCGAGTACCAGCGCCTGGCCGGGGTCGCCATAGGGGCACGCCAGCACGACCTGCTCGCCCGGTTCGGGAGCGCACCAGCTGCGCATGCCCGGTCCGGCGCGGCGCTCCAGCCAGGGAATCCAGTCGGTAAGCATCCCGTCGGCATCGACGCGAACGCGCCCGTTCGCCTCGTCCAGTTCGCGTACCACACCGATCATCAGCAGGTTGCCGATCAACCGCGCGTGTTCGGCGCTCATGGTGCGCGCTCCGGCAATGGCTGGTAGCGGGACTCATGGACGCGGCCGATCTCCGGCGCGAAGCTGTAGCACGCCTGCGGCACCACGCCGCCAGCGTCGTCCCAGGGGTTGTCGCCCAGCGCGACCGGCAGTGACCACTCGACGATCCAGGTGCGCAGGCCCGGCTGTGCCGCCGCGGGGTCTTCCGGCAATGCTGCAATCACATCGATCGCACCGCTGGCAACGCCGGGGAAGCGGCCGAGCTGGTGCAGCCAGGTCGCCAGGGCGAGGGCCGCGTTGCGCAGCTGCAGCGCTGTGGTTGCATCGGTCGCCGGCAGCGCAATGCGCGCTTCGAAGCGAAGCGTGGCCTGCAGCAGGCCACTGCCATCATTGTTGTCCCTGCTGCGGTCACAGCGGGTCATCGCCAGCAGGCAGGCCGGCAGGGGCATCCCCTCAGCGTTGGCGTCGCGATGGAATTCGACGCTTGCAAACCCCGGAAAGCGTGCGCGGATTGCGGCTTCGATCGCAGCAATCAGCGGATCGAGCGTGGGAGGGAAGGAATCGTTCGCCATGTCAGCTCATGCAGGGAAGGGAAGAAGGGCGTGGCCCGTGCGGCGCGCGCGGTCTGCAGCCAGTGTTGCCATCACCGCGGTGGGGTGGCATTGCAGGCGTGACCGTATCCGGCAGGCTCAGTGCGTGGGAGTGGCACTGCTGCCGCAGTCGGCGGGTGCTGCCGGCGCGGCGCCATTGATGGTGATGCCGCGCTGGCTGCCGAGGCTGCACAGCAGCGCACTCAGCTGGTCGGCAAGCGCGTGGTACTGCTGTGCGACCGCAACGTGATTGCGCAGCAGCGCGTCATCGCTGGCTGCGTGCAGATCCGGCAGGCGGGGTGGGGGAAGCAGCTGGGCAGGTGCGATGCTGAGGTCAGCGCGGCAGGGCGTGGCCGGCGTTGGCCTCGCGCCAGATGCGCACGAACTCAGCGTCAGCGTCGCCGCGATCACGACCAGGAGTCTTGGCATGGGTCTTGATGTCCCGTTGCAGGGTGTTGAACTGTTCGGTGTGCCGGGCCTGGTGGGCCAGGCGCTGTGATTCGGCCTGCGCGCCTGCGGCGCTGTTGGCGAGGGCCTGCTGGTGCGTGCGCTGGACTGCATCGGTGCGGGCCTCCTGCTGCGCTGCCCGGGTGGTGGCAACGGCAAGGTCCGCAGTGCGGTCGCGCAGGGTCCATCCCAGCCAGGCGCAGCTCGCGTGGCTGCCGGCAAGGACCAGCAGCCCGATGCCCAACCTCAGTGCCGCAGGCGTCACTGCAGGGCTCCGCCGGCGGCACGGTACGCCGCGCGCAGTGTTTCCAGTGCGTGCTCCTTCTGGCCGTAGCCGGCGCCCGGCAGCGATGCCCAGATGCGCCGGGCCGCAGTGACGGCGGCATCGAAGCGGCCCAGCCGGATCAACTCGTAGGCACCGCATTGCTTGAGCAGCGCCACGGCCGCGCGGTCCTGCGAAACCGGGCCGAAGTCAGGCAGGCCCAGTCGCGCGCGCAGGTCATCCCAGGTGCTGCGCAGGAACTGGTAGCGGCCGGCGGCGCTGGATTTGATGCCATAGCGTGGCAACGACACCAGCACGCGGGGATGGTCGCGGTAGTCGGTGAACAGCTGGCCACCGACGATGACGTCGTAGCCGCGGTCACGCGAGCGCTGGCTGGGTATGTCGGTGCCTTCGGACACCGCCAGCATGTCCAGGAACGCAGCAACGTTGGTGCCACCGAGGGCGCTGGCTGCAGCGGCTGTCATGCGGCGGCCCCCGGCTGCTTGCGAACCAGGTTCAACAGAGCGTCTATCTGTACGCTCTGCTGGGCGATCTGTGCACGCAGGGCGCTGACTTCACCGCGCAGCTGCCCGATCTCCTGGGCCATTGCCTCGCGCTCGTGCATCAGCCCATCGGCGCGTGTACGTTCGGCCGCGAGCTGTTCCTGCAGGGTGCGCAGGGTGTTGCTGGTGGCTTCATCGGCGGTGCGGTCGACCTTGGCCGACGACAACCACTGGCGCAGCCACAGCGACACCGCGATCAGCACGCCCGAGGTCCCGCCCAGGTACTTGGCCCAATCCGGCACGCCGGCCAGCAGGTCGCTCTCGTTCATGCGCGTGCGTATCCCTTGAGCAGGGCCGGGTGGACAGCCGGTGGCAACGCGGTGCGCGCACCGCGCAGGGCGCGCTTGATGGTGGTCTGTGAGACGCCGAACTCACGCGCAACATGGTCGCGTGGCATGCCGCTGGCGACCGCGCGGGCAATCTGTTCACGGCGTTCGTGCGCGCCGGCAGCGAAGCAGGATGCCAGGAACAACAGTTCGCCGCCGAAGTGCGCGACCAGCCGCTGGGCGACGTCGTGGCCAAGGATGTCGATCAGCCGGTGCTGGTCGGGCAGGGTGGAGGGTACGTAGACGATGACGCGGTGACGGCCGGTGGTGCTGGAGGTGGTCGGCGGCCAGGCACGCACCAGCGTGAGGGCTGCGGATTCGCCGATGACCTCGGCCAGGGTCTGGATGCTGTCGGGCAGGGCGTTCATGGAGGATGTCTTCAGTGGCATTGATCTCCACTGTTGCCATCCCGCATGACCAGTCAACACCTTTCATCTACTTTTATATCGGTGCGCTGAAGACGTTCAGTCGTGCGTGAGGAGGGGGGAGGAGCACGACACGCCTGCTTGCAGTGAGCCGAATCCGCTTGCTCTGGCCGCTGGTGTTTTCCTGTACATCCGTACTCGTTGTCCTCACCTGGCAGGAACAGAGGCAGATCAAGGGGATGGGGCAGGTACAGGGTGAGGACGGCCACCTGCCACACAGCCTCATGCGCCGTGTACTGGCCGGAAACGAAAAAGCCCCGGACGATGCCGGGGCTTCAGGACTGCAGGGGGCGCTGGATCAAAGATCGAACACCAGGTTGCCGCCGGTCTTGCGGGGGATGTACCCGGCGTCGCGCAGCCAGCGTGCCGCGTTGACCTGGTCCATGCGCTTGACCGGGAAGCGGTTGGCGAACATCAGGAAGCGCGCCACGGTGATCGACTCGCCCTTGCCCTTCAGGGCCGCAAGGGTTTCGACGAACCAAGGCGCGGGCGGCTGCTGGCTGCCCGGGCGGGCCACGGTACGCGTCTGCTGGGCGCTGCCTGCGCCTGCCCGGGCAGTGGCCAGCGTGCACAGCGAGATGAAGATCGCATCCAGGCTCACGATGTCCTTGCTGCCCTTGGGCTGGGACTTGAACAACTCGATGGCCTTCAGGCGCGTCGACGTGAACTGTTCGACCTCCATGGCGTTTCCTCTTTGCGAAATGGGTTGGGGATGCAGGGTGACGACAGGTGTCGTCGGTGATGGGGGATGACCTTACATCATTTTCGCCGATGATGGGTCGGGGCCTGCGCTGGGTTCGGGGGATGGACCGGATGGCGGGCCGGCATTCCGGATCAGATCACACCGCGCGAACGCAGCTGGTCCAGCGATCTGCGGACCAGATCGGCCGGGGTGCTGTCGTTGTCGACTTCGATGTCGACCAGCTCATGCGGCAGCGGCTGCTCGCTGGCATGAGGGTCGCTGCTGCGATGGCCTGGGCGATTGACGCGGATCACGACACCACCACGGCGCCGGATCGCGCGGGCCTCATTGGCGAAGCGGACGTCGGGTACCAGCCCGCCCTCGGGCAGGCGTGCGAACAGCGAGCGTACCCACAGCTCGGGATGGACGCGGTCACGCCCCCACTCGGTACCGGCGGTCTGCATCAGGTGGCGCGGGGTGAGTTCGGCCAGCCAGTCGATGGCGTCCTCCTTGCGGCTGTCCAGTTCGTGCAGGGAGAGCCCGAGGAGGGAGGCGACCAATTGCCGCAGTGGGGCCGCGAAGCTGTCGCATGGCAGTGACAACGCCGACGCCAGTCCATTGGCGAGTGTGTCCTTGCCCGAGCGCTTGCTGCCGGCGATGCCGATGTAGAGCGGCACACGAGAGCGTGGCGCCGGCCGCAGGGCGATGCTGCCCAGTGCAGGGCCGGCACGGAACGCAGCCAGTGTGTCGGCAATCAGGCGATGACCGCTGTCGAGGGAGGCGGGAATCATGCGGAATCTACTCCTGGAGAAATGCGGCAGGTGCCGGAGGATCAGGAATCGCGACCGACGACGCTGCGGGCGCGGAGGATGCGCTGGGTGATGCGCCCTCCCCGGGCCGCTGCGGCGATCGGGTCAAAGCACAACATGGCGGTGCGGGTACGCCGGCCGGCAGCAAGGTGGTCGCGGATGGTCCGCTCGGACAGCACCGGTACCCGCTGGTGGATCTGCTGCACGGTCAGCTGCTCACCTTCGAAGGCATGCAGTCGGGGACGGGACATGGCGGAAGCGCTCCTGGAAGGTGGCGGGCCGATACCGGCATCTTGCCCCTGTAGATGCCCCTAGTCAACACCTTTCATCTACTGCCATCATGGTGCGGTTGGGCGGGCGGGCTGGCGATCCACAGCCGCAATGCCGCTGCTGCCAGGCGCTCACGCTCAACCGGGCCGCGTGCGGCCAGGACACCCTCGAGATACTGTTGGCGGTGCCGGCGCGGACTGACCACCGTCCAGCGCCCGTCGGTGCCCACGCGCCGGTAGCGGTCCAGTTGCAGCAGGCGACGTGCTTCGCAGTGCAGGCGCCAGTCGCCGTTGCTGCTGTCAACGTCGCGACCATCATGGAGGCGCGGCATCTAGAACGGCCCTGCCGCGTGCTCGGCCAGACTGCGTTTGCGCTGTGGCATCAGCCAGACCTTGGCGCGCTCCTTGCCCACCACGCGGGTGCGCACACCATGCCGCTTCACCACGTAGGCGGCGGCCTCGTTCACCTCGCGACGGTTGGGCCTGTCGATGCCCACCGCGATGACGATCTCGGTGGCGCGGTAGTGCGCGCTCCAGTGCTCGGCAGGGAGCGACCAGTCGAAATGACGATCGATCAGTTCGGCGATCGGCGAGATGGGCTCGTGTTCGCTGTTGGTGGCATTGAGCGCATCCAGTTCCTCGGCACTCAAGTGCCAGGTCTCGCCACTGCAGTACAACGCATGGGCCTCAGCCCAGACCTGCTGCATGTCGATCCGCGCCGGTTCGCCCAGCGCCACGGCGTGCACGGTCCACCAGCGGGTGTTGCCGGTGGCATCGCGGAGGAAGCGTTCGTCGTTGACACTGGCAAACAGGATGGTGCGCCGCGCATAGCGGGATTCGGTGCGCGCGTAGGGGCGACGGATCTCGTCATGGCTGCGCGAGATGAATGATTTCAGCGCCGCGATATCGGTACGGCGGAAGGTGGCATCGACTTCGCCCAGCTCGACGATCCATCTGGAGATGACCTGCTTGACGCTGTCCTTGTTGGCCGGATCCAGAACCACCCCGTCGGCGATCAGATGCAGCTCTACCGGCGCCAGCTGCCGCGCCCAGCGTGTCTTGCCCAGGTTCTGTTTCGAAACGAACGTCAGCACGCCGCGCGCGACCACGCCATCGGGCTCAAACGCCGCAGCCACGCCGGAGATCAGCCAGCGCCGCATCAGGACTTCCTTCAGCACGCGGCCGTCGGCCATGTGCGTGGGCTTGGCTTCCTGCACGGTATCGAAGAACGCCTGCAGGCGGGACTGGCCATCCCACGGCCGTGAGGTGATCCAGCTGGCGACCGGGTTGTAGGGATTGGCTTCGGCCACCTGGCACAGGTTGGTCTCGAAGCTGGCGGTGGCCATGCCAGCGCGGTGCATGCAATCCATCACTTCGCCCGCCGCGACCTCCTTGGCGTTGTCCACGGTCGTCTGCAGCCCAGGGACCAGAATCTCCAGATCCTTGCGGATGACGTTGTAGCGCACGGTCACACCGGTACGACGGCACAGCTCGGCCAGGTTGCGGGCGGTTGGCAACGGCCGCCCGCGCGCGTTGGTATCGGGAAACGGGGTGAAGGCATCGAATGCGGACAGGTTGCCCGGCACCTGGTAGCGCGCGCTGGCCGATGACGGCGCATCGTCCAGCGCCACGTCGTCGCCCCCTGCCGGCGGCATGGGGGGCAACAACTGGGCACGCACGGTGTCCAGCCCCTCGCGCAGATGCAGGTCGTTGAAGTCGGTAGGGCGGTCATCGTCGCCATGCAGCGCGGCGAACTCGGGCCAGACCACGCGGGCATCGATGTCCGCGGCAGCCTGCGTGGCCAGGGTGACGCCAGGGTTGTCCAGCGGCTGCCGCGTCCACTGATCGTTGTCGGCACACAGCACGAATGACGCGTCCGGCATGGCGCCGCACCAGGCTCGGGCGACCGCGCCAAGGTTGCCTGCATCCCAGGCCACTACCACGCACCAGCCCGTGGCCTGGTGGATGGATCCGGCGGTGGCATAGCCCTCTGCAATGGCGATCGGCTGGCCGGTAACCGGCTTGCCGATGACATGGAAGCAGCCCTGCTTGCGGCCACCGGAAAGGAAGTCCTTGTCGCGGCCAAGTGCTGGATCCACGCGGGGAAAGATCGCCTGCAACGAGACGATACGGCCCGCGCTGTTCATTACCGGTACCAGCAGGGCGTTGTCGATGTGGCGGAAGACAAGGCCATCGCTGTTGCGCACCGGCCACGGCGCCACACGCAGGCCATGTGCATGGATGCCCTTGCGTACGAGATAGGGGTGGTGGGCATCGGCAGGAATGGCTCGGTTCCACAGCACGTTGGCCGCCTTGGCGGCGGCGTCATCGCGTTCGCGCTGATGCCGTTCGCGCTCGCTGCGGGCCGCCTCCTGGCGTTGCCTGATGGCACGCTGCTCGGCGGCGCTCAACGCGGTCGGCGATTTCGCGCACCAGGCATGGCGGGTGCCGGTCCGCCAGCTGCCGAACTCGCCGGCCGGCACGTGGTCTCCAAACAACACCGCCCAACCATTGCGCGTGCCACGACGGTCGCCTTCCACATGGAAGCGCACCAGCGTGCCATCGGCGTTGAGCGCGTCGCGGCCGCGCGCGTCCGGCACGATGCCGTGCGCGTGCATGGCCTGCAGGAACGCGGGAACGATGTCCTGCGTGGGATGCGGTGTGTGCATTCGACGGAGCCCCTGGGAACGTGGATCGGTCCACGGCGGCCGATGGCGGCCAACGTGCTGTGCAGTACCTGGCGTGCGCAGGCCACGCAGCGGCCGACCGACGCAATGTGGTCAGGATGTGATGGGAGGTGGTGACACGGTCATGGTGTCGGAATGGGGGTTCATTTGCAACACCTTCCAGTACCTTGCATCCCCGGTCGCGAACAGGCCGCCCGTTACTCGTTGGATCTGTGATGACGATCCGCAGATTGCTGTGGTCGCGCCGGTGCGTCGCAGTTGGCGAGAACCGGTTTTCGGATGATGCGATCGCCGTCAACGACGGCCCATCGTTTCTCTCCATCGCGCCTTCGGGCGCCCGTGCACAAGGAGCCTGCATGCCTGAAATCCACTGCAACCACGAACGCCGATCCGCCGCGGAATCCGCGTCGTTGACCGTCGTTGCGGCGTTCTCAACCGGTGCGACCACCCCTCGATAAAATACAACCCGCATGACGGACACCATCGACGAAGCGCAGGAAATGGAAGCGCGCCACCTGCAACGCGCCCTGGCCCAGCACGCGACGCGGGCCAGCAACGTTGCCCCTCTCACTCCCATGGGGGAATGCCACAACCCGGACTGCAGCGAGGACTTCGACAACGATCCGGCAAGACTGTTCTGCGGGCCTGCCTGTGCCGAGCGTTTCGAAGCCATCCATCAACACCGCAACGCATAGGAACAGGGGACATGTCTCTGAACAGCAACGACGCTGGCTTCACCGAACGCATCGCCGGTTTATCGGCCGAGCTCGCCGTGCTGGTGAGCCTGGTGGAGAACCACATCCATCTGCAGCTGGCTGATCTGGCCGACTCGGGTGATGTGGATGCACAGGAGCGATTTGCGGTAGCCGATCCGGAGCGCTGGTTGGAGAACGCCCGCAACAGCCTGCAGGCGGGTTTCATGTTCCTGGAGCGCGCGGTGCAGCAACCGGCGCGGTTCTAGCGATGTGATGCGGGGACGGAAGGGGCCGTATGGGTGCCTTCCGTCCCCCTTGGTGTCATGGAGAGCACTTGCGTCCGTGGCTGCGTCATAACGTCGCACCACCCTTCTGGAAACCCTGAACGTGGTCCAGGGTTGGCGGCAGCCCCGTAGAATGGCGGCGTGCGTCGTTCTGTCCTCCACCGCCGGTTCCAGTCCCTGGCATGGCTTGCCATGCTGCTGGTGCTGCTCGCCCCGTTGGTGAGCCGTTGGCTGGCGCACGGTCACGTGGCTACCGCTGCGCCGGTGGCGGCGATGGACCAGGCGATGCACGCAGAGCATGCGCAGCACGCGATGGAAGGGCACCACGATCATCACGCGATGGCGATGCAGCACGGCGAATCGACGCCGAAGCCAGCTGCCGATCCACATGCCGACCATGAGATGGGCGTGGATTGCGATTACTGCCTGATCGCCGCGCGGCTGATCACCCTGCTGGTGGCCGCATTGCTGCTGCTGGCGCCGATGGCGCCGGTATGCCGCGCGCTGTGCGGTGCGGTGCGGGCGTTGCCGCAACGGATCAGCGGCACATTGGGAGCGCGTGGGCCGCCGGCCTTGATGGCCGTTTGAGCCCTGCGCGCACGCCTTTGGATTGATTTTCCCAAGCTGCCAGGCATGGCCTGGCACGACTGCGTGCGCGTTCCCCGAACTCCCTGAGCTGCCCTGCCACTGCGGGATGGCTCTGCATGCCGTGAACAGATGAAAACCAACCCCAACTCCGCGCACCTGCGCAGGGCGGCGCTGCCTGCGCTGTGCATGTCCCTGCTGCCCGCCGTGCCCGCCCTTGCCGCCGATGCGGCACCCACGACCACGCTGGATACCGTGCGTGTGGTCGACACCCGCAGCGGTGAACTGTCTTCCACCGCCAGCGCCGGGTCTGCGCTGGGCCTGAGCGTGCTGCAGACGCCAGCAAGCCTGACCGTGATCTCGCGCGAACAGCTGGAGCAGCGTGGCGATACCAACCTCAACGATGCGATCAGCCGGGCAGGCGCGATCAGCGCCATGCCACACCCAGGCAATGGTCTGAGTGCGCTGTCCAGCCGTGGCTTCACCGATGGTGCCTCGGTGATGCGCCTGTACGACGGGCTGCGCCAGTACGGGGGCGTGGGCATCACCTTCCCGTTCGATACCTGGTCGATCGAGCGCATCGAAGTGCTGCGCGGGCCGGCTTCGGTGATCCATGGCGACGGTGCGATCGGCGGCGTGATCAACATCGTGCCGAAGAAGCCGACGCGTGGGGCGATCGAGAACGAGGTCAGCGTAACCGTGGGCAGCGAGGACACCGCGCGCCTGGGCTTCGGCAGCGGCGGTGCGCTGACGCCCGAGCTGGCCTACCGGCTGGATGTGAGTGGCAACTACAGCGGTGGCTGGGTTGATCGCGGGCGCAGTAGTGATGCCACCTTCTCCGGCGCACTGCTGTGGCAACCGCGTGCGGATCTGCAGCTGTCGCTCACCCATGCGGAAGGCTATCAGCAACCGATGCGCTACTTCGGCACGCCACTGGTGGATGGCCGCCGGCTGGAGGCGCTGCGCCACCGCAACTACAACGTGGAAGACAGCGACATCCGCTACCGCGACCGCTGGACCCAGCTCGATGCGCTGTGGACGCCGAACGCAAGCGTCGAATGGCGCACGCGCCTCTACCAGATCGACAGCCAGCGCGATTGGCGCAATGCCGAAGCCTACGTCTACAACCGCGCTACCGGCTTGATCGATCGCTCAGGCAATACCGAGATCACCCACGACCAGGACCAGACCGGGTTGACCTCGACGCTGAGGGTACAGGGGAACATTGCGGGCATGGCCAACAGCTTCGCCGTGGGCCTCGATGCCAACCGCGCGCACTTCAAGCACACCAACAACACCTATGCCGGCAGCTCGGGCCCGGTCGATCCGTTCGATCCGGTGCCGGGCCAGTTCACCAGCGACGCACCGAACCTGCCGCGCTACCGTAATCGTGCCGAGCAGTACGCGCTGTTCGTGGAAGACCGCTTGGCGCTGAGCGAGCGCTGGTCGGTGCTGGGTGGGCTGCGCCACGACCGCGCGCGCATTGATCGTACCGATCTGATCAGCGGCCAGAACGCGTTCTCGAAGACCTACCGCAGCACCGGCTGGCGTGCAGGCACGGTGTTCGCGTTGCGGCCGACGCTGAGCCTGTATGCGCAGTACTCGCAGGCGGCGGACCCAGTGAGTGGCCTGTTGATGATCAGCCCGGCCAACGGGGCCTTCGACCTGGCCAAGGGCCGGCAGATCGAGGTGGGCCTGAAGCAGGCCTTCGATGGCGGCGAGTGGACGCTGGCGGCGTACCGCATCCGCAAGACCGGGCTGCTCAGCCGCGATCCGCTGGTGCCGGATCGCCGCGTGCAGGTGGGCGCACAGACCTCGCGTGGCGTTGAAGCCTCCTTGAACTGGAACTTCGCGCCGCACTGGTCGCTCGATGCCAACGCCACGGTGCTGAAGGCCGAGTTCGAGGACTTTCTGGAAACCACCGGTTCGCCGGCGGTGCTGGTGTCGCGTGATGGCAATGTGCCACCGAACGTGGCCGAGCGCCTGGCCAATGTGTGGCTGAGCTGGCAGTTCGCACCGGACTGGAGTGCGGCGGGCGGCGTGCGTTACGTCGGCAAGCGCTACGCCGACAACGCCAACACCTTGGAGCTGCCCGGCTACAGCACCACCGACCTGGCACTGACCTGGCAGGCGGCACCGCGCACGCGGCTGTCGGCGCGGCTGTTCAACGTGTTCGACAAGGCGTACTACGCCACCGCGTACTACACCAGCACGCAGTGGCTGCTGGGTGCGGACCGGCGCGTCGAATTCACCGTCGATCATCGCTTCTGAGGAGGCTGGCGATGACGTTGCGATCCACCGCCAAGCGCTGGACCTATCTGGTGCACCGCTGGCTGGGCATCGGCGGATGCCTGCTGATGTTGCTGTGGTTTGTCAGCGGCATGGTGATGCTGTTCATTGGTTACCCGAAGCTGACACCCGGTGAGCGGCTGGCGGCGTTGCCGGTGCTGGGGGATGCTCGCGATCTGCAGGGGCTGTCGGTACTGCCTGCCGTGGTGCAGGCCGAGCCGGAGGTTGTGGCGCTGACGACGCTGCGTGGCGAGCCAGCGTACGTGGTGCGCAATGGCAGCAACGTGGGCGCCTGGTCTGCCGTGACCGGCCAGGCGCTGCTGCCGGTGTCGGCACAGCGAGCCGAAGCATCCGCCGCACAGTTCGCGGGCGGCCAAGCCTTCGTCGGCGCGACACGCGTGGATGAAGACCGCTGGACGCATTCGCGTGCGCTGGATGCGCATCGGCCGCTGTACCGGGTTGAAGTGGGCGGTGCGCAGCCAGGGGATGTGTATGTGTCCTCACACACCGGCGAAGTGGTGCAGGACGCACCGCATGTGCAGCAGCGCTGGAACTATGCGGGCGCCTGGCTGCACTGGTTGTACTTCCTGCGCATGCAGTCGGTGGACCCGGTGTGGACGTGGGTGGTGATCGTGCTGTCCGCGCTGTGCACGGTGGCAGCGATCAGCGGCATCGTGGTGGGTGTGTGGCGCTGGCGCTTCCGCGGGCACTACCGCACTGGCGCGAAGACGCCGTACGTCGAGCCCTGGATGCGCTGGCACCATCTGATCGGGCTGGTGGCTGCGGCCTTCATATTCACCTGGATCTTCAGCGGGCTGATGTCGATGAATCCGTTGGGAGTTTTCAGCAGCACGCGTGAAGCGATCGACAGCGGACGCTATCGTGGCGGTACGGTGGCGGTGGATGGCGCGTTGGGTGAACCGGCGGCGCTGCTGGCGGCCGTCGACGACGCGCGCTTCAAGCCGGTGGAGATCCAGTGGCGACGCATCGATGGTGAGCTGTTCGCGGTGTTGCTGGACGGGCAGGGCGAGACCCGCATTGTGTCCGGCAGTGATGGTCATCTGCAGGTTGCGCGGTTGCTGCCGGCCGCATGGCTGCAGCAGAAGGTGCGGGCGTTGTCCGATGCGCCCGTGCAGGGGTACTGGGTCCAGCTCGCAGCGGATGCGTACTTCTACCCGCGTGCACCGGAAGCCATGAACGGCGCAGCGGTACGCCGCTTCCCGGTGGCGGTGGCTGATTTCGGCGATGCCGAGGCGACGCGGGTCTACCTCGATCTGGCCACTGGCGACCCGTTGCTGACGATGGGGCGTCGCGAGCGCGTGGGTCGCTGGCTGTTCTACTTCCTGCACAGCTGGGGCCTGCCGGCGATGCTGCGTCAGGACATCGCCCGGCTGGCGGTGTTGCTGCTGCTGAGCCTGGCTGGCGCTGCGTTGTGTGCAACGGCCACGGTGATCGGCTACCGCCGGTTGCGGATGAAACTGCGGCGCAGGCGGCGCTGATGCCTTGGACTAAACCCGCAGCCAACGTGTGGACACGGCCACCAGCAACAAGGCCGTGGCCACACCGATGAACGCAGCAATCAGACCGAAATGATTGGCGGCAAAGCCGATCAACGCCGGTCCGGCAAGGATGCCGGCAAAGCCCAGCGTAGAGACGGCCGTGATCGCCAGTGCACCGGGCATGCGGTTCTGATGGCCGGCCAGCGAAAACAGCGCCGGCGCGATGTTGGCGCAACCGAGGCCGACCAGCACATAGCCCGCCAATGATGCCTGCCACGGCGTGACCAGGGTCAGCACCAGCACGCCGGCAGCGGCGAGCAGCGCGCCGAACACGATCGCGCGCTGGCGGCCCACGCGTGCCACCAGTGCATCGCCGAACAGGCGCGCGACCGTCATGGTCAGGGTGAAGGTCACATAGCCGATGCCTGCCAGGCTGGCATCGACGCGACGTATATCGCTGAGGAACACCGCGCTCCAGTCGAGCATCGCACCTTCGCCGAGGAAGGCGACGAACGCCAGCACGCCGATGAACAGCACGATGCCATGCGGTAGGGCCAGCATCGGTGTGTCGTGTGGCATGCGTTCGCTGTGCCAGTACGTCGCCGACAACAGCATCACCAGCAGCATGGTGCCGACACCGATCAGCACCGATGCCAAGGGCGGCAACTGTGCGGACAGCAGCACGGTCATGGTGGCCGCGCCGAGGAAGCCGCCAATGCTGAAGAAAGCATGGAAGCCAGACATCATCACCCGCCGTGCTTCGCGCTCGACGATGACGGCCTGCACGTTCATCGTGCAGTCCATCGCACCCACGGCCGCACCGAACACGAACAGCACCACGCCCAGCGTCCAGGCCGAACCCGCCAGGGCCAGGCCGGGCACGGTCAGGCAGATCAGCAGGCTGCTGGCCACCATCACCCGGCGGCAACCGAGGCGTGCGGCCAGCACGCCGGACAAGGGCATCGCCAGCAGCGAGCCGGCACCGAGGCAGAGCAGCACCAGCCCCAGCGTGGCGTCATTGATCCCGGTGCGCGCTTTGGCGAATGGCACCAGGGTGGCCCACAGCGCGGTGGCGAAGCCGGGAATGAAGAACGCAGCGCGGGTCGCGTGCTGTTCGGCACGCGCGCGGTTGGCAAGGGACATGAGCAGTACGGTCAGGGAGGCGTGGGGTGCACCGCGATACCGGCGGCGTGGAAGCGAGCCGCCAAGGCGGGCGGTGCGGTGGTGGTCAGCACCAGGTCGTCGATCTCGTCCAGGCTGGCGATCTGCCAGTTGCCGCGGGCACCGAGCTTTTCAGTGGTGGCGGCGACGATGACGCGGCTGCTGCAGGCCACCATCGCGCGCTTCAGCGTGGCTTCTTCCGAATCCATTGCCCACACACCGGTGTCGCCGTCCACCGCGCAGGGGCCGGGCAGGTACACGTCGGCACGCAGGCGCTGCACCTGGGCCAACGCCTCGGCACCGACCGCACCGCCACCGCTGGCCAGGCGCCCGCCGATCAGCTGCACTGAAGTGCCTTCGAGCATGCTGGCGGCGGTGGCGATCTGCGGGGCATTGGTGATCACCGTCAGCCCGAGAGCGGCCGGCAGCTGCTGGGCGATCGCCAGATTGGTCGAACCGGCATCGAGCAGTACCACCTGGCCGGGTTGCAGCAGCGCGCAGACGCGGGCGGCCAGCTCGGCCTTGTCGCCGCGGTCGCGGGTCAGGCGCTCGCGCAGCGGCCGTTCCTTGGGCGGCGGCAGTACGGCGCCGCCGTAGACGCGCTGGCACAGGCCCTGGGCGGCGAGCTCGCGCAGGTCGCGGCGGATCGAATCTTCGGAGACGGCATAACGGCGCGCCAGTTCGGCGGCGACCACGCGGCCCTGCTGGCGCAGCTCCTCGAGGATCTGCCGGGTGCGCTGGGCGGGTAGGGGGCTGGGGTCGGCGCTCATGCCGCAAGTCTGCACGTTCGTGCATAATCGTGCAACAACACGCATTGGTCGGGAGGGCACAGGGCGGCTGGACTGCCGGTGAACCCGCCCGCCCCGGGGTCTATGGATCGGCCTCGCGGCCCGGCATCATGGCGGGGCACTTGGCATGGAATCCCTGATGTCTCCCACCGTTCACCGCAAGCTGCGCATCGGCGCGGACCAGTACACCGGCCAGAAAGTGGTCGACCAGCAGTTCCACGAGTGCGATTTTTCAGGCGTGGACCTGACCGCCACCGAGTTCATCAACTGCAGCTTCTACGACGCCGACAGTCGCAGCGGCTGCCGTTTCAACGGCGCTACGTTGAAGGAAGCCAGCTTCCGCAGCTGCGACATCAGCATGTGCCACTTCAATTTCATCAAGGCACTGGGCCTGGAGATCAGCGAGTGCCGTGCGCAGGGCGCGGATTTCAGCAACGCCAGCTTCATGAACCAGATCACCACGCGCAGCTGGTTCTGCAGCGCGTTCATCAAGAAGTCGAACCTGCGCTATGCCAATTTCTCGCGGGCCACGCTGGAGAAATGCGAACTGTGGGAGAACCGCTGGGACGGTGCGAACGTCAGCGGCGCCAGCTTCGCCGGCTCGGACCTGTCCGGCGGCCAGTTCGAGGGCATCGACTGGAACAGCGCCAACTTCACCGGCTGCAACCTGACCAACTCCGAGCTGGGCGAGCTGGACCTGCGCAGCACCAACCTGCGCGGCGCCACACTGGACGTGCAGCAGGTGGCGCTGTTGATGCAGCGGATCGGCATCACCGTGGTGCCGTAGGCATCACCCGGCGCACGCCACCCAGCCCTTGAAGCTGAAGCCTGCATAGAACAGCTCCACATCGTCGAAGCCGGCCTCCTGCAGCAGCGCCACTTCCTGTTCGGGGGCCAGCAGCGGCAGCCGCTCGGCAATGGCGTCGATCGCGCGCCGTGCATCGGCGTGGGCAACGCCGGAGGCTTCGGCGAACGCGGCGTAGCGCTGCAACCAGCGCAGCTTGCCGGCCGGATCCTGCGGCACGCTGTGGTGGGCCACCACCAGCGGTGCGCCGGGCTGCAGGCGCCTGTGCAGCTCGCGCAGCGTGTGCAGGCGCTGCGCGGCGTCGAGGAAGTGCAGGGTCAGCAGGCAGCTGGCCCCATCGAAGCGCAGGTCCGGGGCATCGTCGATGTAGCCTTCCAGCAGCTGCACGCGCGGCATCAGTGGACCCAGTGTCTGCTCGGCCAGGGCCAGCATCGGCGCGGCCGGATCCACGCCCAGCAGCTGCCAGCCCGGCTGCGCCTCGGCAAAAGCCTTCAGCTCCAGCCCGCCACCGGCGCCCAGCACCAGCACACGGCCCTGCGCGGGAACGCGTTCGGCCAGCAGCAGGCGGCTCATCTGCTGCAACGCGAGGAAACCGGGCACCTGGCGCAGCGGCGCTTCGGCATAGCGGGCCACCGCCTGCGGATCGGAGAACGTGGACATGCGCGGATTCCTGCGGCGGGGGGACATACCACTGTAGCGCGGCGCGCAAGAGGCATTGCGCGCCGCTGCCACACGGGCAGGACAGGGCTCAGGCCGCTGCTGCCTCAAGCACGTCTTCCAGCCGCACCTCGCCGAGGAAGCCACCGCTGCTGGTTGCCGGCTGCTGCGCTTCGATGGCGTGGGCGAACTGCACGCCGGCGTCGTCCTGCAGGCGCTCGAACAGCTGCTGCACCCTGGGGTACTCGCGACGATCGACCACCTGGTGATAGTCGTTCCAGCGCGCGATGCCGGCGAAGTAGGCATCGGCAAAGCTGCGCTGTTCGCCCAGCAGCCACGGGCCCGTGCCGATCATCTGCTCCAGCGCCTGGTGGGCGTGGCGCACCTTGGTGGTGCCATAGGCACGCAGCGCCTCGCCTTCATCGCCTTCCGCATGCTCCAGTGCGTGCCAGAGCGGCGCGTAGGCACCGAAGAAACTGGTGTTGAGATAGGCCAGCCGATGGTTGAGGCGATCGAAGCCGGAGGTGCCCTGTGCGAAGCCCAGCCCCTGCGCGATACCCAGCGCGGCCAGGTGGTTGAGGATGGCCAGGCTCTCGCTGAGCAGTTCGCCCTGCGCGGTGCACAGAGTGGGGGTTTCGCCCAGTGGATTGAGGCGGCGATAGTCTTCGCCCTGCACCTGGCCGGGCATGTCGATACGGCACAGGTGATACGGCTGGCGCAGCCATTCCAGCGCGACGATGGAGCCGAACGAGCAGCCCGAGGGCACGCCGTAGAAGAGAATCGGGGTCATGGCAGGTTTCCGGTTCAAGCCGCGATGCGGCGGGTGAGGAAAGCGTGCCTGCGTGGACATTGCCCCGGAAGCGGTTCGAATGGCATCCTGAAGTCCACACCTGTGGACGTTGCGCATGCTCAACCTCAACGATCTGGCCCTGTTCGTGGCCGCAGTGGAGCAGGGCGGTTTTGCAGCAGGCGGACGCCATCTGGGCCTGCCGCGCTCGACGTTGAGCAAGCGCGTGGCGCTGCTGGAAGAACACCTCGAGGTACGGCTGCTGCAACGCAGTTCGCGGCGCTTCGCGCTGACCGAAGTCGGCCAGGCGTTCTTTGATCGCGCACGCGCGGCGTTGTCCGAGGTGGAGTCCGCCGAGGCCATTGTCCGTGACCGCCAGGCCGAACCGAGTGGCACCGTGCGCATCAGCGCTTCGATTCCGGTGGTGCAGGGCGAGCTCGCCGTGTGCCTGCCCCCGTTGGCCCGCCGCTATCCACGGCTGCGTATCGAAGTTGAAGTGAGTGATCGTTTTATCGACCTGGCGCAGGAAGGCATCGACATCGCCCTGCGCAGCCACTTCGGTCCGCTGCCGGATTCCGGGTTGGTGCAGCGCATGCTCGGTAGCGAACGCATCGTGCTGGTGGCGTCCCCTGGTTATCTGGCAGCCGCGCCGGCACTGGACACGCCCGAACAGCTACGCGCGCATGCCGGCCTGCTGACCGCGCGCCATGCAACGCGCTGGACGCTGCACAGCGCCGACGCCCGCACTGTGCAGGTGGAGCCGCAGGTGGCGCTGGTCGGCAATGAATCGCAGCTGCTGGTCGCGGCGGCCGAAGCGGGTCTTGGCATCACCGTGCTGCCACACAGCCTGTGTGCTGCGGCCATCGCCGCCGGCCGCCTGCAGCAGGTGCTGCCGGCATGGCATGCCGGCGAAGTCACCACCAGCGTGTTGCTGCCGCATCGCCGCGGCCAGTTGCCGGGCGTGCGCGTGGTGGTGGATGCGCTGGTCGCGCATTACCAGCTCAACGCAGCGCGCGCGCCAGTACCTGCCAGATCCTCGGGTCTTGGCACTGCGAAACGTTGAAACGCACATAGTCGGCTGCGCGCTGCGATTGGCTGAAGGCATTGCCCGGCGCCAGCACGATGCCTTCGCGCAGGCATTGCCGCGCCAGTGCGGCGGCGTCGCGGCCATCGGGCAGCTGGCACCACAGGAACAGGCCGGCTTCCGGCTGCAGCCACGGCGTGATGCCCAGCATCTGCAGCTTCCGCAGTGTGTGCCGGCGTGCATCGGCCAGCCGCGAACGTATCGACTGCATGTGGCGGCGGTAACCGCTGTCGGTCAGCGCGATGTGCATCAACTGCGCGGCCAGATGGCCACCGCCGAAGCTGGTCGCCAGCTTCAGGTCGGTCAATGCCTCTATCCAGTCGTGGCGCGCAGCGATGTAGCCGCAGCGCGAGGCTGCCGACAGCGTCTTGGAGAAACTGCCGACGTGGATCACCCGTGACAGTCCATCGAGCGCTGCCAGCCGCAGTGCCGGCTGCAGTTCGAAGTCGGCGAAGATGTCATCCTCGATGATGATCAGTTCGCTGCGTTCGGCCAGGCCCAGCAGGCGGTGTGCGGTGCTCGCGGAAAGCACCGCGCCGGTCGGGTTGTGCAATCCGGAATTGGTGATGTACAGCCGCGGCGAATGTGCCTGCAGGGCCTGCGCGAACGCCTCCAGGTCCGGGCCGCTGTGCGTGTACGGCACGCCGATGGCCTGCACCTGGTGCGCCTTGAGCAGCGCGTGGTAGTTGAAGTAGCTCGGGTCATCGACCAGCACGCAGTCGCCGGGCTTGAGCAGGAAACGGCAGAGCAGATCGACCGCGTGCGTACCGGATTCGGTCAACAGGATCTGCTCCACCGGTGCATCGATGCCAAGCGTGGCGCTGCGCCTTTGCAGCAGCTGGCGCAACGCGGGCAGCCCGAGCGGGGCGGCGTAGTCCACCAGTTGCATGGCATCGGCACGCGCCAGCCGGCGCAGGCCGCGGCGCACGCCATCGTGATACAGCCAGTCACTGGGCATCCAGCCGCACCCTGGCTTGAGGTCGCCCGCGGGCGTTTCCAGCGATTGCCGTGATACCCACAGCGGATCCACCGCGCGATCCAGCCGTGGCTCCAGTTCGGCCAGCGCCAGCGGTGCGGCCGGGCCACTGACGTAGAAGCCCGAGCCTGCGCGCGCACTGATCAGGCCTTCGGCCGCCAGGCGCTCGTAGGCCTCGACCACGGTGGAGACCGAAACCCCCATCGTCGCAGCCTGCGCACGAACCGAAGGCAGGCGTGAGCCGGGGCCATCCACCCGTGCACTGATGCGGGTGCGGACGGTCTGGATGACCGATTCGATGCGGGTAAGCGGGCGCGGCATGGTGGAACCGTAGTGGAAGTGTGGGCAGTACAGTTACTTGCGACTGTACTGGATTGTAGCTGGGGTCTTCCCGCGCCGGATGCTTCCATGCAGGTCCAGCCGGGCATCGTCCGGCACCTTCAGGAGTATAGGCGTGGAACGGTCGGCGAGTGGTTGGATCAATGGCTTCATCGGTGTGGTGATCTTCGCCGGCTCCCTGCCGGCCACCCGCTTGGCGGTGCTGCAGCTGGACGCCGGATTCGTCACCGCTGCACGCGCCACCATTGCCGCCGTGCTCGGCCTCGGCCTGCTCCTTCTGCTGCGCCAGCCGTGGCCGCGGCGCAGTGACCTGCCCGGGCTGATAGTGGTCAGCCTCGGGGTGGTGGTCGGCTTTCCGCTGTTGACCGCACTCGCGCTGCGTCACGCATCGTCGGCGCACACCATCGTGTTCCTCGGTCTGTTGCCGCTGAGCACTGCGGTATTCGGCGTGCTGCGCGGTGGCGATCGACCGCGCCCAGCCTTCTGGTTGTTCTCGCTGCTTGGCAGTGCCTGCGTGGTCGGCTATGCGGTGCGCAACGGCATCGAGGCATCGTTGCAGGCCGATCTGCTGATGCTGGCGGCGATCGTGGTGTGCGGGCTGGGCTATGCCGAAGGTGGTCGGCTGGCCCGTCATCTCGGCGGTTGGCAGGTGATCAGTTGGGCGTTGCTGCTGGCCTTGCCGGTGATGCTGCCGCTGACGGTGCTGATGCGCCCGGCATCGTTCACTGCGGTCGGTGCCTCGGCGTGGTGGGCGCTGGGCTATGTGGCAGTGTTCAGCATGCTGATCGGCTTCCTGTTCTGGTACCGCGGGCTGGCGCAGGGCGGCATCGCCGCCGTCGGCCAGTTGCAGTTGCTGCAACCGTTCTTCGGCCTGGCCCTGGCCGCGCTGCTGCTGCACGAATCGGTCAGCCTCAGCATGGTGCTGGTGACCGTGGTCGCGGTGATCTGCGTGGCCGGCGCGCGCCGCTTCAGCCGCTGAACGAAAAAGGGGACGGAGGGGATTAAGTCGTAATCGGTCCTACTGTGCCTGAAACGACTTAATCCCCTCCGTCCCCTTTTCCGGGGCGCCCTGGAACAGATGCGCAACGGCATAGTCGATGAATACCCGCAGGCGTGCACTGGGATGGCGCCCACCGGGCCATAGCAGCGAGAACTGCCCCTGGTGCGTGGGCAGCGCAGGCAGTACCCGTTGCAGGCGGCCATCGGCCAGCGCGTCAGCAGCGAGGAAGTCAGGCATCCAGGCCAGGCCCATGCAACCGATCGCAGCGGCCAGCACGGCCTCCATGTTGTTGCAGGTCATCGCCGTGGGAAGGCGCCCTCCGGCATCGCCTTCGATGCCCGGCAGCTGCCAGGGATGCAGCTTTCCGGTGGTGGGGTAACGAAAGCGCAGCGCGGTATGCAGGCGCAGGTCGCCCACATCGCCGGGCGTTCCACGCATCTGCAGATAGCCCGGCGCCGCACAGAGGATGAAACGAAAGCCGCCCAGTCGCCGTGCGGTCAGGCTGGAATCGGCCAGTTCACCACTGCGTATCACCGCGTCCAGGCCTTCGCTGACCACATCGACGATGCGGTCGTTGAAGTCCAGTTCCAGCTGCACCTGCGGATAGCGTTGCTGGAAGCCGGGCAGCACCGGCAGCAGGAAGCGGTACCCGATGGTGGGCAGGCCGATGCGCAGCAGCCCGCTGGGGGCGTGCTGTCGCTGCGCCAGGTCCGCCTGTGCTTCGGAAAGCTCGTCCAGTGCACGCCGACAGCGCTGCAGCAGCAGTTCGCCTTCGTCGGTGAGATGCACGCGGCGAGTGGTGCGTTGGAACAGCCGGGTGCCGAGCTCCTGTTCAAGGCGGGCGATGCGCTTGCCGACCGCCGACGCGGACAGGCCAAGTGCACGCGCAGCACCAACGATGCTGCCGGCCTCCGCGGTGCGGACGAAGGCGAGCAGGGCAGAAATGGAGTCCATGCGGGGCATGATTACGGAACATTAGGACGCAATCAACGTCCATCGAGCCTGTTTTTCAGGGATAGCGGCCCGTCCATCATCAATGCCCCTGATGGATGGAGGCCCGCATGGCCCCGGTTTCGATGCTCCCTGTACCTGTCCAGACGCAGCAGCGCTGGACCCTGCTTGCCGTCTGCCTGGCCGCACTGGCGTTGCCGTTGTCCTTCTCGGCCGGTGCCGTCGCGGTGCCCGCGCTGGCCCGTTCCGTGGCGTCGTCGCCGAGCGTGCTGGCCTGGGTGACCAATGCCCTCATGCTCACCTTCGGCAGCCTGCTGCTCGCTGCCGGTGGCCTGGCCGACCGCTATGGCCGGCGGCGGTTGTTCCTGCTGGGCACGGCAGGCTTCACCGTCGCCACGATCGTCGTCTGCCTCGCGCCCACGCTGCTGTGGCTGGATCTGGCGCGCGGGCTGCAGGGCGTTGCCGCCGCAGCGGCGTTGGCGTCCGGCACGGCTGCGCTCGCGCATGCTTGGCAGGGGCCGATGCGTGGCCGTGTGTTCGCCCTGCTGGGCGGCACATTCGGTGCGGGGTTGGCGCTGGGGCCGCTGCTTGCGGGTCTGCTGCTGCAGGCATTGGGATGGCGCAGTGTGTTCGCCGTCGGCGGCGTGCTGACATTCGCCGCCTTCGTACTGGGCGCGCGTGTGTTGCCCGAAAGCCACGGTGAACGCGGGCGGCTGGATGTCGGCGGCATGCTGGGCTTCAGCCTGATGCTGGCAGCGTTGACCCTGGCCCTGCTGTGGCTGGGCGAGTTCGGCCTGCATACCGTGCGCGTGCAACTGGCGCTGTTGGCGACGCTGCTGCTGGGCGCAGCGTTCATCTGCATCGAACGACTGCACCGCTCACCCCTGCTGGACCTCTCGTTGTTCTCGCAACCGGCGTTCCTCGGTGTCCAGCTGCTGCCGGTCGCAACCTGCTTCGGCTACGTGGTGCTGCTGGTGGTATTGCCTCTGCAGCTGCTGGGAGTGCACGGACAGAGCGCGACCCTGGTGGGGCTGCAGATGCTGACCCTGTCCGCGCCGATGCTGGTGCTGCCGATGCTGGCCGCGCGCTGGGCGGAGCGCGTGGGAAGTGCGCGGCTGTGCACGCTGGGACTGCTGGTCTGTGCCTCTGGCCTGTACCTGCTGTCGCGCCATGCATCGCAGCCGTCGCCTTCGCAGTGGGTGCCGTGGCTGATGCTGGTCGGTGCAGGAACGGCCTTGCCATGGGGGCTGATGGATGGGCTGTCGGTGAGCGTGGTGCCGGTACAGCGTGCGGGCATGGCCGCCGGCATCTTCGGGACCGTGCGTGTAGCCGGTGAGGGCATCGCATTGGCCGCAGTCACTGCCTTGCTTGCGCTGCTGATCGGCCATCAGCTGCAGGGCGCGTCGCCGGCATCGCTGGCGCGTGCCGGTGCCTATCTGGCCACGGGGGCGCGGGAACAGGCGCAGGCACTGCTACCGGCGATGAGTCGCATGCAGCTTCAGCATGCCAGTAGTGAGGCGCTGGCAACGCTGCTGCGTGTACTGGCGCTGCTGACCGCCGCATGTGCTGCGTTGTTGCACCTGTTGCTGCGGAAACGTAAAGACGCGTTGGTCGGGCGTACTGCGTAGCAGGCTCATCGCCCGCCTTCGCCGTCATCCCGTTGTCGTGTCCCACTCACGCTGCCTATGCCCACCCGGGCCTAGGCTTGGTCGTCCCCGTCCCCCACGGAGACCTGCCATGTGGCTGCTCGATCATCTCTGGCCTGGCCGTCGACCGCTTCCTGCCCCGGCCGCGGATGCGCCACCGGCACCGCCGCGCCGGCCCTGGCTGAAACGCCCGGCGCGGGCCGGGCGCAGCGGCATGGCGCCCTGGCAGAAGGTGGTCACCCCGCCGCGGCGCACGAGCCACTAGCCGGTGCGGTCTGATGGATGGTTGACCCCATCGCTGACCGGGATCACCCCCAACGCGAACGGGTCGATGCCTTCCAGGCAGGCCACGTTGTAGCCGTACTGGTCGGGGTTGGAGCGGCGCCGGTGATGGGTGTAGATGCCGCACACGCCACAGAAGTAGTGCTCGGCCACATGGGTGTTGAACTGGTACATCCGCAGATGGTTCTGCCCGCGCAGCACCTGCAGGCCCTGGCGGGGGACGCTGGCGGCGATGGCACCCCGGCGCCGGCACATCGAGCAGTCGCAGCGGCGGGGATCGACGATGCCGTCCGGCAGGTCCAGCAGCAACTCGACGGTGCCGCAGTGGCAGGTTGCGCGGTGCTGGGGTTGGACCGGAACGCCGGCCACGGAAGTGATGCCCATGATTGCTCCTGTGTGATCCGTCTGGCCGCGGGGGCCGCCGCAGACGGTGCGCCGATGTGCCTGAACGGGCCGTAGATGCCACGGTGAACCCGCTTGTGGCTAACTATGCGGCTTCAGGACCGCGACAGGATGCCAGTGAAAGCCGCAGGACGATGGATGACAGGAAGTGCCATGGCGCTGCTGGCGCTGTGGGTGACCGGGCTGCTGGCCTACCAGGTGCCCGGGCCGGGCTGGCTGGCTACCGGCGTCGCCGGGCTGTGGCTGCTGGTAGCGCTGTGGGCGTCGTGGCGGGTCGCGCGGGGCCGTGCCTCGCGCCGCCTGGGCCTGGCGTTCGGGGCATCGCTGGCGCTGGCCGGCCTGTGGTGGCTGCTGCTGACCCCGCGCCAGGACCGCGTGTGGGCCGATGACGTGGCCCAGCGCCTGCACGTGGTGTCTTTCGATGGCCGCCACGTCGTGCTGGACAACGTGCGTGATTTCACCTGGCGCAGCGAAACCGACTACGACGCCCGCTGGGTGCGCCGCGAGTACGACCTGGACCAGTTGCGCTCGGCCGATCTGGTGCTGTCGTACTGGATGGGCCCGGCCATCGCCCACACCCTGATCTCGTTTGGTTTCGAGGACGGTCGCCACGTGGTGTTCTCGCTGGAGATCCGCAAGGAGCGCGGTGAATCGTTCTCGGCGCTGGGTGGCTTCTTCCGCAAGTTCGAGATGACCCTGGTAGCTTCGGAGGAGACCGACATCATCCGCACCCGCACCAACGCGCGCGGCGAGGATGTCTACCTGTACCGGCTGCATGGCATGAGCCGCGCACAGCTGAAGGAACTGTTCGCTGCGTACATCGCGCAGGCCCGCGAACTGGATGCCAAGCCCGGCTTCTACAACACGCTGACCAGCAACTGCACCACGATCGTCTTCGACCTGGCCCGGCACATCGCACCGCGCCTGCCGCTGGACTATCGCCTGCTGCTGTCCGGTTACCTGGCCGAGTACGCGCAGGAGGTCGGCGCGCTCGCTCCAGGTGTGCCGTACGCCGAGCTGCATGACAAGGGCCGCATCACCCAGCGTGCGCTGGACCTGGGCAGCGGCGAACATTTCTCCACCGTAATCCGCCAGGGCGTGCCCGGCACCGAGCAGGACCCGCAGTAATGACCCGATTCCTCCCACGCCGCTGGCAGCGCCTGCTGCCGGTGTTGTTCGCTGCCTTCCTGCTGCTGGGTAGCAGCGGTTGCGCGATGGTTACCGTCAAGCAGGTCAAGTCCAGCGATTCGCTGGTCAACAAGCGTGCCGACGTGCTCAACACGGGCAAGCTCAGTCCGGCCGCGCGCGAGACGCTCAGCGCGGCAGGCCTGGACGAGTCGCAGTGCGAAAAGGACTTCCTGGTCTGCCGCAGCACGCTGCTGATGACCGACGACCTCAATGTCGAGCAGCGGTTGTCGGCGCTGTCCGAACTGTGGGTGAAGGCCGCGCTGGCGATGACGCCGAAGAAGACGGCTGCCGGCGATCCGCCGATGAGCGATGCGGCATTGGATGCCTGGTTGGAAGCCGCGCGTTACGCCTATGCGTACCTGTTCTACAGCGGCCGCTCGCCGTCCGACCGTGCCTTCGAGGATCGGCAGACGCAGGTGCGCGACTACTACAACTACGCCGCCGAGAAGGCGGCAGTGGTGCTGTTCGTGCGCGCACGCGCCGCTGCGCTGGCCGGCGAGGATTACACGAAGCCGCTCACGGTCGGCAGCTGGTCGCTGGCCTCCAATTACCAGCAGCTGAACCTGAAGAGCATTCCCGCGCAGCTGGTGCCGGCCGGCACGGTCAGCTTCGTCGGCCTGCGCAGTACCTATCGCCGTGATGGCTTCGGTGCTGAGCTGGTGATGGTGATGGACCCGCCGAAGCTGGTTGCACCGGTGATCGCACCCGAGGGCCCCAAGGCCGAGGCGCCGCAGGAGGATGAGGACGACGCACGCCGTGGCCGCCGTCATCGCCATGACGACTCGGTGCCCGAGTTCAGCGAGATGTCCTCGATCAACGTCACCGCACTGCTGCGTTTCGAGGGCAGCAACCTGGACGATGTGATGCGCACGCGCCGGGTCGAGCTGGACGCTTATTCGCCCGAAGCCACCGAGCGCATCACCCTGCATGGCGAGCAGGTGCCGCTGGCCGGCAACTTCACCGCCGCCTATGGCCTGTGGCTGGCGCAGAGCGGTTTCGCCCGGCAATCGCTGCGCACCCTGTTCGGCATGAGCGAGGGCATCGGCGAACCGCACATCTACCTGATGCAGCCGTGGGACCCGAATCGTCGCATCATCTTCATGCTGCACGGCCTGGCCAGCAGCCCGGAAGCCTGGGTGAACCTGGCCAACGAGATCATGGGCGACCCCGAGCTGCGCCAGCAGTTCCAGGTGTGGCAGGTCTACTACCCGACCAATGCGCCGATCGCGTTGAACCGCTACGAGATCGCCAATGCATTCAACGACACGCTGAAGCACTTCGATCCCAACGGCAGCACGCATGCATCGAAGGACATGGTCTACATCGGCCACAGCATGGGCGGCGTGCTGGCGCGCCTGCTGGTCAGTGACTCGGGCGACGTACTGTGGAATGACCTGCTGGCCAACTACGACCTGAAGGGCGAGCGCCTGAAGCGTGTGCAGAACAAGCTGGGGCCGCTGCTGCATTTCAAGGCGCAGCCGAACGTGGAACGCGCGATCTTCATCGCCGCGCCGCACCAGGGCACCGACATTGCGGGCAACAAGGTCGGGCGCCTGATTGGTCGCCTGGTACGCCTGCCGCTGACCATCCTCGGCAAGTTCGAGGATGTGTTCCTGGCACTGGCGCAGGCCGAGCAGCAGGTCGATGGCACGGCCAAGCCGAAGATTCCGAACAGCATCGACAACCTCAAGGCCAGCGATCCGTTCGTGAAGGCCGCCGCACAGCTGCCGATCGAAGCGGGCCTGAAGTACCACTCGATCATCGCCCAGCGCAAACCGGAACTGCCGGTGGACAAATCCGATGACGGGCTGGTGCCGTACTGGAGTGCGCACCTGCCGGGTGCGTTGTCGGAGAAGGTGATCATTTCCGGCCACAGCGTGCAGGAGACCCCGCAGGCGGTGCTGGAAGTGCGGCGCATCCTGCATCGGGACATCGATGATGTGGGGGCCGGTACGCGGTAATGCCGGTCCCTGGCCGTCATCATCTGGACATTCCAGCGTTCGTGAGGTTGCCGGCCAGCGGCCGGCACTACCGCGATGCGCGGCGGCGCTACACCCGTCGCGCGATCACCGTGGCCAACAGCGCAAGGCCGAAGGTGATGGCCAGGCACAGCAGGTAGCCGGTGTGCGGGGTGCTTTCCACGAACAACGCGAACAATGCGCCGGAGACCGCCAGCGCGGTGGTCACCGACAGGGCCTCGCTCAGCTGCAGTGCCGAGGTGTTGGCACCTTGCTCCCGCGGCGCCGACAACGACAGCGTCAACACCGACAGGCTGGCGTAGATCATGCCCATGCCGAAGCCGGTCACGGCCCAGCCGAGCAGCGACACCGGCAGTGGCACCGCGTTGAACAGCACGGCCAGCGTGGCGGCGATGCCGACGGTCATCATCATCGTGCCGGCGCGCAGCAGCTGCTGGCGTGACCAGCCACGCTGCTGGTGGCCCTGCAGCCACGAGCCGGCGAACCAGCCCAGCGCACCGAGACTGAGTACGGCACCGGCCCAGCTGGGCGAAAGGCCACGTTCGCGCTGCAGCAGCAGTGGCAGGTAGGCCTCGCAGGCGAAGAAGGCAGCTGCCGCGATGCCACGCAGCGCGATTACGCTGGGCAGGCCACGGCGCAGGATCAGTGTTCCGGGCGGAAGCAGTCGATGTACGCAGAACAGCAGCGCCAGCACCGCCACACCGATGCAGAGCAGGGCAGGCAGGCCCGGTTGCTGACCGCCGAAGTACAGCAGCAACGCGGCCAGCGAGGCACCGCTGGCCCAGCGCACCACCTTGCCGCGTCCATCGTCGGCGGTGCCGGGGGGACTGGGCTGCATGCGTGCCAGCGCGGGGCGCAGCAGCAGGCCTGCCGGAACCGCCAGCAATGGCACCGCCAGGAACACCCAGCGCCAGCCCAGGTGCTGCACGATCAGGCCGCTCAACGCCGGGCCGACCATCGAAGGCACCACCCAGCCGGCCGAGAAGGCGGCGAACACCTTCGGCCGCAGGTGCTCCGGGTAGCTGCGGCCGACCATCACGTACAGCGAGACCGAGATCGCACCCGCACCCAGGCCCTGCAGCAGGCGTCCCGCCACCAGCATGCCCATGCGCATCGCGAAGCCGGCCAGCAACAGGCCCAGCACGAAGCAGGCCAATCCGTACCAGAGCGGCCGTGCCGGACCATGGTGATCGGCCCAGCGCCCGGCCAGGGTCATGCCGATCACGCTGGTGGCCAGGGTACCGCCGAAGGCCAGTGCGTACAGGCGCAGGCCATCCAGCGCCTCGGCCACGGTGGGCATCGCGGCCGCAACGGCCAATGCCTCGAAGGCGTGCAGCGCGACCAGCGCGACCATGCCGAGGGTGGTCGCGCGATAGCGTGCGGACAGGATCGAGGTGTCAGCCGGCAGGTGGGCGGCGGCGGGCGAGAGGGTCGGGGGCATACGGGTCAGATGCGGGCCGCGCTTGTCAACTGGCGGCGAAGATAGCAGCATGACACCTCAACAGCAGTTGAGGTCAAGCAATGGTGTCCCAGGAACTGAGCGTGGGCGAAGTCGCCCAGCGCAGTGGCGTGGCGGTTTCGGCGCTGCACTTCTACGAGCGCAAGGGGTTGATCAGCAGCCTGCGCACTTCGGGTAACCAGCGCCGCTATAGCCGCGACGTGCTGCGCCGGCTGGCGGTGATCCGCGTCGCGCAGCGCGTGGGCATGCCGTTGGAAGCGGTCGGCCGTGCCTTCGAAAGCCTGCCCGAGGGGCGCGCACCGACCAAGGCCGACTGGGCCAGGCTGTCCGCGCGCTGGCGCACCGAGCTGGAAGAACGCATCCACATGCTGCAACTGCTGCGCGATGAGCTCACCGGCTGTATCGGCTGCGGCTGCCTGTCGCTGCAGCGCTGCCGCCTGGCCAACCCGGGGGATGTGCTTGGCGAACGCGGCGACGGCCCGATGCGCTGGGAATGACCCGCGAAAAGGGGACGGAGGGGATTATGTCGTTTGTGCATTGTCGACTTGATCCCCTCCGTGCCTTTTTTCTTACCAGACCGTGATCGTCTCGCCGCTCTGGATGCCTTCCACTGCACGCTGGAAGGCCAGCGCCGCGCGCTGCGCGCTCACCGCTTCAAAGCCCGGGAAGTAGGGTCCGTAGGCCGCCATCGATTCGATCAGCACGTTCGGGCTGACCACGTTGATGCGCAGGCCACGCGGCAGCAGTTCCAACGCGGCGGCACGCACGAAGCCTTCCAACGCGGCATTCACCGAGGTGGCGTTGACGCCATCGCGGATCGGCTGTGCACTGACGATGCCGCTGGTCAGGGTGATCGAGCCGCCGGCGTTGAGATGGTGCTGCGCCGCCAATGCCAGCCGCACCTGGCCCAGCAGCTTGTCCTGCAGGCCAAGGTTGAACTGCGCCGGCGTCATGTCCTGCAGCGGACCGAAGTGCAGCTTGCCGGCGGTGGAAATCACCGCATCAACCGGGCCGGTACGCGAGAACAGTTCGGCGACGCTGGCGTCGTCGGTCAGGTCCACGCGCAGTTCGCCACTGTTGCGGCCGGCGGCGAGAATCTGATGCTGTTGTCCGAGCTGGCGGGCGACTGCCTGGCCGAGGGTGCCGCTGGCACCAACGAGGAGGATCTTCATGGCCGTTCCTTGCGTGAGGGAGTGAACGCAGTCTGCGCCGTCACAGCGGGGTTAGGTAAGCGGCGTATGCTTTGCAGATTCCTAACTCTGGATTAGCAATGGATACCCTTCGCTGCATGCAGGCTTTCGTCGCGGTAGCCGAGTGCGGCAGCTTTGCAGGGGCCGCTGAACAGTTGCAGGTCTCGGCGGTGATGGTCGGCAAGTACATCCAGCAGCTGGAGGCGCACCTCGGCACCGCGTTGCTGCAACGGAACACCCGCCGCCAGCGCCTGACCGAAGCCGGCAGCGCCTACCTGGCCGGGTGCCGGCAGGTGCTGGAGCAGGTGCAGCAGGCCGAGGCCGACGTGGCTGGACTGCAGGTGCAACCGCGCGGGCTGCTGCGGGTCAGCGCACCCACCACCTGGGGCAGCTGCGTGCTGGCGCCACAGCTCGCCGGCCTGCTGCGCGCGCAGCCGCAGCTGAACGTCGAACTGGATCTGAGCAACCGCCGTGTGGATCTGATCGAGGACGGCTTCGACGTGGCGATCCGGGTCGGGCCGCTGCCGTCGCAGGAGGTGGTAGCGCGGCCGCTGCCGCCGTATGCGATGAGCCTGTGCGCGGCGCCGTCCTACCTGCGCCGGCGCGGCACGCCGCGTACGCCCGCCGATCTGGAAGGGCATGACTGCCTGAGCCATCTGGCCTGGCGCGGTGGCCACGGCTGGCAGCTGGCCAACGGTGAACAGGTGGACTGGGAAGCGCGCCTGACCTGCAATGATGGTGTTGCACTGCGCGAAGCCGCGGTGGCCGGGGCCGGGCTGGTGCTGCAGCCGACCGCACTGCTGGCCGGGGAGATTGCAGCAGGGCGGTTGAAGCCGCTGCTGCGCGACTACCTGCCCGAACCGCGGCCGATGCACCTGATCTACCTGCCCGACCGCAGGCCGCGCCCGCGGTTGCAGTGCTTCGTCGATTTCGTCATGACCACGTTGGGGCAATGAGCATCCACGCCATGCGTGGATGATGGTAGGTGCCGACCGTTGGTCGGCACACATCGGGATCAATCATTCGCCGCAGACAGTTCCTGCCCACGCACCTGCGCGGCGCGCAGTGCCGTATCCACCAGGGCCTCGAAGCCACCGGCCTGGAAGCTCTCGATCGCGGCCTGGGTGGTGCCGTTGGGCGAGGTCACGCGGCGGCGCAGTTCCGCCGGGCTTTCGCCAGCCTCATCCAGCATGCGCGAGGCGCCCAGCAGGGTCTGCACCACCAGCGTGCGCGCGGCGTCGGCCGGCAGGCCCTGGGCAATACCCGCCGCTTCCATGGCTTCGGCCAGCAGGAACACATAGGCCGGGCCGCTGCCGGAAACGGCAGTCACTGAATCCATCAGCCCCTCGCTGTCGATCCACACCGTGCGCCCGGCACTGGCCAGCACCTGCTCGGCCCGCGCGTGCTGCTGCGTGTCCACCGACGGTGTGGCGAACAGGCCGGTCACACCTGCGCCGAGCAGGGCAGGGGTGTTCGGCATCGCGCGCACCACTGCCAGGTCGCCCCCCAGCCAACGCTGCAGCTGCGCACTGGTGATGCCGGCGGCAATCGACACCACCAGCGGTCGGCTCGCCTGTGCCAGCGCCTGCAGAGACTGGCAGACCTCGCGCAGCACCTGCGGCTTCACCGCCAGGAGCCAGGTGCCACCCTGCGCGGCGGCATCGCTCGCGTTGTCATGCACCTGCACGCCGAAGTCGGCGGCCAGCGCCTGGCGCAGTTCGGCCACCGGTTCGGCGACGTGGATGTGCGCGGCCGGCACGCCCTGGCGGATCAGGCCGGCGATCAGGCTGCGCGCCATGTTGCCGCCGCCGATGAAGGTGATGGAATCAGCTGCCATGGAAGTCTCCTTGAAAAATCAGGCCGGGCGCGGGCGCGCGCCGAACAGGGCGGTGCCGATGCGCACCAGGGTGGCGCCCTCGGCGATGGCTTCGGCGTAGTCGCTGCTCATGCCCATCGACAGCGTGTCGATCTGCGCGTGCTGGGCAGCCAGCAACTGGAAAAGTGTGCGCATGCGCACGAATGCATCCCGACGGCGCTCGGCTTCGGGCCATGGCGCGGGAATCGCCATCAGTCCGCGCAGGCGCAGGGTGGGTTCGGCGGCAATCGCTGCGGCCAGTGCATCCACTTCTTCCGGTGCACAGCCATGCTTGCTGGATTCGTCGTCGATGTTGACCTGGATCAGCACGTTCAGCGGGCCTCGCGCGGCCGGGCGATGGCGTGCCAGCGCGGTCACCAGCTTGGGGCGGTCCACGCTCTGCACCCAGTCGAAATGGCTGGCCACGGCCTCGGCCTTGTTCGACTGCAGGTGGCCGATCAGGTGCCATTCCAGCGCCAGGTGCTGCAGCGCCTGCATCTTGGCCAGTGCCTCCTGCACGTAGTTCTCGCCGAAGGCGTGCTGGCCCTGCGCGGCCAGCGCGGCCACGGCCTCGGCCGGCTGGGTCTTGGACACCGCCAGCAGGCGTGGGTCGGGCCTGCCAGCGGCCTCGGCGGCGGCATGCAGGTTGCTCAGGATCTGGGGCAGGGGAGTGGCCACGTAACGCGTTCCGTTGAATCAGGAGGCTATACTGCCGCCCGGGGAAAGATCCTTCCAGTCGAAGCCGTTATTGGGGAGTAGCCGCTCATGGATATCGCCGAACTGCTGGCGTTTTCCGTAAAGAACAAAGCGTCCGACCTGCACCTGTCCGCAGGCCTGCCGCCGATGATCCGCGTCGACGGCGACGTTCGCCGGATCAACATCCCAGCCCTGGACCACAAGCAGGTCCATGCGCTGGTGTACGACATCATGTCCGACAAGCAGCGCCGCGATTACGAGGAATTCCTCGAAGTGGACTTCTCCTTCGAGATTCCATCGCTGGCGCGCTTCCGAGTGAACGCGTTCAACCAGAACCGCGGTGCCGGTGCGGTGTTCCGTACCATTCCGTCCGAGGTGCTCACCCTCGAGGACCTGGCCTGCCCGCCGCTGTTCCGCGAAGTGATCCAGCAGCCGCAGGGCCTGATCCTGGTAACCGGCCCGACCGGTTCGGGCAAGTCGACCACGCTGGCGGCGATGATCGACTACATCAACAAGAACGAGTACGGCCACATCCTCACCGTCGAGGATCCGATCGAATTCGTGCATACCTCGCAGAAGTGCCTGATCAACCAGCGCGAAGTGCACCGCGACACGCATGGCTTCAATGAAGCACTGCGCTCGGCGCTGCGTGAGGACCCGGACATCATTCTGGTGGGCGAACTTCGTGACCTGGAAACCATCCGCCTGGCACTGACCGCAGCGGAAACCGGCCACCTGGTGTTCGGCACCCTGCATACCAGTTCGGCGGCCAAGACCATCGACCGCATCATCGACGTGTTCCCGGCCGGCGAAAAGCCGATGGTGCGCTCGATGTTGTCCGAGTCGTTGCGTGCGGTCATTTCGCAGGCGCTGCTGAAGAAGGTTGGCGGCGGTCGTACCGCAGCGTGGGAAATCATGGTCGGCACCCCGGCCATCCGCAACCTGATCCGCGAGGACAAGGTGGCGCAGATGTACTCGGCCATCCAGACTGGCCAGCAGTACGGCATGATGACCCTGGACCAGCACCTGCAGGACCTGGTCAAGCGCAGCCTGATCACCCGAAACCAGGCCCGTGAGTACGCCAAGGACAAGCGCCTGTTCGAGTAAGGCGGGGCAGTAACGGGGCAGCGTGCGCCAGTGCGCTGCTGTTCCCGTGTTGTTTCCTCCACCGACCGTTACCTGGTAAACCGCTTTCCGGGAGCCTGCCGTGAACACCACCGCGACCACCATCGATTTCACTTCGTTCCTCAAGCTGATGGCGCACCAGCGCGCCTCGGACCTGTTCATCACTGCGGGTATGCCGCCGGCAATGAAGGTCAACGGCAAGATCTCGCCGATCACGCAGACCCCGCTCACGCCGCAGCAGAGCCGCGACCTGGTCCTCAACGTGATGACCCCGGCGCAGCGCGAGGAATTCGAGAAGACCCACGAATGCAACTTCGCCATCGGCCTGTCCGGTGTCGGCCGCTTCCGCGTCAGCTGCTTCTACCAGCGCAACCAGGTCGGCATGGTGCTGCGTCGCATCGAGACGCGCATCCCGACGGTGGAAGAACTGAGCTTGCCGCCGATTATCAAGACCCTGGCGATGACCAAGCGCGGCATCATCCTGTTCGTCGGTGCCACCGGTACCGGTAAATCGACCTCGCTGGCAGCGATGATCGGTTACCGCAACCAGAACTCGACCGGCCACATCATCACCATCGAAGATCCGATCGAGTTCGTGCACAAGCACGAGGGCTGCATCATCACCCAGCGCGAAGTCGGCATCGATACCGACAGCTGGGAAGCCGCGCTGAAGAACACCCTGCGCCAGGCGCCGGACGTGATCATGATCGGTGAGGTGCGTACCCGCGAAGGCATGGACCACGCCATCGCGTTCGCCGAAACCGGCCACCTGGTGCTGTGCACCCTGCATGCCAACAACGCCAACCAGGCGATGGACCGCATCGTCAATTTCTTCCCGGAAGACCGCCGCAACCAGCTGCTGATGGACCTGTCGCTGAATCTCAAGGGCGTGGTCGCGCAGCAGCTGGTGCCGTCGCCCGATGGCCGCTCGCGCAAGGTGGCGATGGAGATCCTGCTGGGCACGCCGCTGGTGCAGGACTACATCCGCGACGGCGAGATCCACAAGCTGAAGGAAGTGATGAAGGACTCGGTCCAGCTGGGCATGAAGACCTTCGACCAGAGCCTGTTCGAGCTGTACCAGGCCGGCGAGATCAGCTACGAGGACGCGCTGCGTTACGCCGATTCGCAGAACGAAGTGCGCCTGCGCATCAAGCTCAGCCAGGGCGGCGACGCACGCACGCTGTCACAGGGCCTGGATGGCGTGGAGATCTCCGAGATCCGCTGACCTGCAGATCTGTAGAGTCGACTGTCAGTCGACTCTCGCGCGCAGCGCGGGATTTTCCCGGCCGGTGAAAGAGCAGTCGACTAACAGTCGACTCTACCGGGCGCGTTGGCGATTGATGAATTCCAGTCATGACCAACTGCAACGCTGCCCATTCAATCGGCAGCCCCTGCAGGCGTATCGTCAGCGTTCCCCCCTCTGGAGCACGACGATGCAGACACGTGAACTCGGCCGCAGCGGCCTGAAGGTTTCCGCCTTGGGCCTGGGTTGCATGGGCCTGACCCATGCCTATGGCCAGCCGGTCGAGCGCAGCCAGGGCATCGCCCTGCTGCACGCTGCCGTTGAACGCGGCGTGACCTTCTTCGACACCGCCGAAGTGTACGGCCCGTACACCAATGAAGACCTGCTCGGCGAGGCCCTGGCGCCTTACCGCGACAAGCTGGTGATCGCCACCAAGTTCGGCTTCAGGGATGCGCGCACCGATACCGGCCTGGACAGCCGCCCCGAGAACATCCGCGCCGTGGCCGAAGCCAGTCTCAAGCGCCTGCGCACCGACCATATCGACCTGTTCTACCAGCACCGTGTCGACCCGAACGTGCCGATCGAGGACGTGGCTGGCACCGTGCGCGACCTGATCGCCGAGGGCAAGGTCGGCCACTTCGGCCTGTCCGAGGCCAGCGCCGCCACCGTGCGCCGTGCGCACGCGGTGCAGCCGGTGGCTGCCGTGCAGAGCGAGTATTCGCTGTGGTGGCGTGAACCGGAGCGCGAACTGCTGCCGGCCCTGCAGGAACTGGGCATCGGCTTCGTGCCGTTCAGTCCGCTCGGCCGTGGCTTCCTGACCGGCGCGATCAACGCCGACACCACCTTCGACGCCAACGATTTCCGCAACAGCGTGCCGCGCTTCGAAGTGGACGCCCGCCGCGCCAACCAGGCGCTGGTGGATCGCATCAGTACGATTGCTGCAGCACGCGGCGCGACCCCGGCGCAGGTGGCGCTGGCCTGGCTGCTGGCGCAGGCGTCGTGGATCGTGCCGATTCCGGGCACCACCAAGATCCACCGCCTGGAAGAGAACCTGGGCGCGGCTGACCTGCAGCTGGCGCCGGAGGAACTGCAGCGCATCGCGCAGGCGCTGGATGAAGTATCGATCGTCGGTGAGCGCTACAACGCCCAGCGTGCGGCCCAGGCCAAGGGCTGATCACCGGGTGCGGACCGAGGTGGGTGCGGACCGTTGGTCCGCACACCTCATCCAGCCATCGGCCCGCGCAGCGCATCCAGCACCGTGCGCATCGCCACCGTGACGTGGCGGCGCGACGGGTAGTACGCGTAGTAGCCATCGAAGTGCGGGCACCAGTCGTCCAGTACCGACTGCAGGCGGCCATCGTCCAGCATCGGCTGCACCTGGTCTTCCGGCAGCCAGGCCAGTCCGCTGCCGGCCAGCGCAGCGGCGCGGGTCATGCCCATGGTGTTGAAGGTCCACTGGCCGCTCACGCGCACGCTCAGTTCGTTGCCGTCCTGGCCGAAATCCCACGGCATCAGCCCGCCATGCGTGGGCAGGCGCAGGGTCACGCAGTTGTGGCCTGCCAGCTCGTCCGGATGGCGTGGGACCACGTGCTGGCGGAAGTAGCTGGGTGCACCGACCACGCGCATGCGCAGCGGCGGGCTGATCGGCACGGCGACCATGTCGCGCGCCAGGCGTTCGCCGAGGCGGATGCCGATGTCGTAGCGCTCAGCCACGATGTCGGCCAGCCCGTAGTCGGCGGTCAGTTCCACCTTGAGGTCCGGATACTGCTGCAGCAGCGGCGCCAGCCGTGGCCACGCGATGTACTCGGCGGCATGGCCGGTGGCATTGATGCGGATGGTGCCGGCCGGGCGTTCACGGTATTCGGCCAGCGCGGCCAGTCCGTCCTCGATCTCGGCCAGGCGCGGGCCCAGGGTGTCGAGCAGGCGGGCACCGGCTTCGGTGGTGGACACGCTCCGAGTGGTGCGGGTCAGCAGGCGCACGCCCAGGCGCTGTTCCAGGCCGCGCATGGCATGGCTGAGCGCGGACTGGGACACGCCCAGCTGGGCGGCGGCCTTGGTGAAGCTGCCCTCGCGGGCAACGTGCACGAAGGCCTGCAGGTCGTTGAGGTTTTCGCGGGGCATGACGGGATGATACGGCCGGGCTGCGCCCGGCACCTGCCGAATCAACGTCAACGGCAACGTCAAAAGCTGGCTTCCCGTGGGAGGCGGGGTGGCTCAGGTTGCGGGGGACGGCGCAAGTCCCCCTCCGGGGCCCGGCCCAGCCGCTGGCGGCTGTGCGTTCGGGCGCTTGCGAAGCAGTGCTTCGCAAGCAAAGCGCCCTCACCCATGAAGCTCGGTCGCGCTTGCTCGTGTGTGCTGTCCTGCGCACACGGCAAGACCGGGGTTGGTCGTCCTGCCCAACCCGCCCGAGGCATGCCTCGGGCCCATGCGGCTTACACCCCGCAACCTGAGCCGCCCCGCCTTCGACAATTTCCCGCTGCTGTTGGTGGGTGCCGACCGTTGGTCGGCACGGGATCCGGCCCCACGACGTGAGGGTGTGTCGATTTCAGGGGCTGTGGTTCGTCGAATGAATGACTTCAACGGGAGCTGCACATGAGCACTGACACCAAGCCGAAAGGCCCGGCCTCGTATTTCCCCTCCATCGAGAAGACCTACGGGCAGCCGGTGGCGCACTGGTTCGGGCTGCTGGCCGGGAAGAAGGGCCTGAAACACATGGAACTGGTCAGCTTCCTGAAAAGTGAGCATGGGCTGGGCCATGGCCATGCCAATGCGCTGGTGGCGCACCATCTGGCCGGCAAGGGCTGAGCAGCGGCGGGCCGGAGATCGGGCGGGGCGCATTCAGCTGAACGATTTCATCTGCAACTGTCATGCAGATCGTGTCTAATACCGATCCCCACCTGCTGTTCCCCACCCGTATGTCCCTTCCCTCCCATGGCCCCGCGCCGTGCGACGACGCTGACGGCCACCTGGTCACCGCCGGTCCGCTGACCCCGCCGCCCGACAGCGCCGGCACCACCGCCGACGAAAAAGCGCTGCGCCACTCGATCGCCGAGGACGTGCAGGGCATGGTGCTGGCCACGATGGTGGCCTCGCTGGGCCTGGCCATCTTCGCCAAGGGCGGGCTGATGATCGGCGGCATGGCGGGCATGGCGTTCCTGCTGCACTACGCGATGGGCTGGAACTTCGGCCTGGTGTTCGTGCTGGTCAACCTGCCGTTCTACTGGGTGGCGCTGCGGCGCATGGGTTGGGAATTCACCCTGAAGACCTTCGCTGCGGTCACCGCCTGTGGCGTGTTGACCGACCTGCTGCCGCGCTGGATCGACTTCTCGCACATCAACCCGCTGTATTCGGCGATCGTCGGCGGTGCGTTGTCCGGCCTGGGCATCCTGTTCTTCATCCGCCATCGTGCCAGTCTCGGCGGCATCGGCATCCTGGCGGTGTACCTGCAGCGCACCCGTGGCTGGAGCGCGGGCAAGGTGCAGATGTCCTACGACGCCTGCCTGATGGTGGCCGCGTTCTTCGTGTTGTCGCCGTCGAAGGTGCTGTACTCGGCCATCGGCGCGGTGGTGCTCAGCCTGGTGCTGATGTTCAACCACCGCCCCGGCCGCTACATGGGCGTGTGACCGTTCAACGGGGTTCCCGGCCAGCGGCCGGCACTACCGGAACCCACGCGTAGTAACGCCGGGCCATGCCCGGCGGATATCCATCAGCGGGCGGCGGCCTTCAGCCACGGCGGCGACAGCGTCAGCAGCCGCGCATGCACCGGGCAGTCCTCGGCATGCGCACCGGGGAGGTAGCCCAGGCTCATCAGGAACTCGCCGGTGATCTCGCCGCCGGTGAAGCGGAAGGTCTTCTTGAACAGCTTCACCCAGTCGGCCTTGCTGCGCGGGTGGTGCGCGTCCAGCCACGCCGCGAAGCTGCCATGGCTGGCCCGCAGCTGCTGGATCACCTGCGCGTTGTGGATGGCCGCCAGCACCTTCAGCCGGTTGCGGATGATGCCCGCGTCCGACAGCAGGCGCTCGATGTCCTGCTCGGCGTATGCAGCCACGCGGTCCACATCGAAGCCGTCATAGGCCGTGCGGAAGCCCTCGCGCTTCTTCAGGATCGTTTCCCAGCTCAGGCCGGCCTGATTGATTTCCAGCACCAGCCGCTCGAACAGTTCGCGCTCGTCACGCTGCGGGAAGCCGTACTCGTTGGCGTGGTAGTAGTCATGCACCGGATGGCCCGGGGCGATGAGGCAGTAGCCGCTCATGGGGAAGACTCGGTGGATTCGGGTTCGGGATCGATGGCCACTGCGGGGCGCCCATCGATGGACAGCATCGGCCAGCGTGGCGGTTCGAGCGTGAGTTTGCCATCACGCAGCGCCTGGTTGATCGCCTCGGCCTGGCCGCTGGCGGTGCCGAACAGCGAACCGGCCCGGCGCCAGTGGGCATCCCTGCCACGTGCGTACAGCACGCAGTCCGGCCCACGGTGGGTGTACAGCTCGCACAGCAGCACTTCGCCAGTGCCATCGCCGTCCAGGTCGCGATGCACGATCAGGCAGTCGCGCTCGCTCTGGGCGCAGGATTCGCCATCGATCGCGCGCGTGGCCAGTGCCTGCCACCAATCGTCCGGTGGCGAGCTGGATCCCTTGGCCAGCTTCAACGCGCGCTGCAGGGCGACGACGTCCTGCGGCCCCTTGTCGAGGCGGTGGCCGTCATCCCAGCGCGAGGTACGTGCCAGCGCGGCAGCGATCACCTGTGGCGCGTTGGCATCGGCGGTGATGGCTGGGTCACGCTGCAGCTCGCGCAGCGCCTGCACGCCGCGGTGGCCAAGATCGAAGCGCAGCACGTTGACGTCACTGCTGGTGATTGCAGGCGGGTCCGCACGCAGGCGCGCCAGCTGGCTGGACAGGGTCAGCCGTACCGGGTCCAGCAGCGGCGAGTTGCCCAGCAACGCCAGTGCCAGCACCGCCCAGCACATCCAGCGGTTGACCGGCTCCAGCATCTGCAACCAGCGCCCCTGCCGGCGCAGCACCGCCAGCGCGTAGCCCGCGGCATAGCCGGCCACGGCCACTGCGACGAGTACCGCCCAGAACCGGTCCACGGTCCAGCCGTACTGCACCACGCGCAGCCCCAGTGCGTACAGGGCCAGTGCGGCGTAGGCCGGCAGCGCCAGCAGGCTGGCTTCAACCAGCCGGCGCAGCAGCAGCGGGTAGGGGGCGCTGTCTTCCCCCTGCTGGTAGACCGCGTTGGTGAACGTCACCAGCAGCAGCGACAGCACCAGCAGCAGGCCGGCGGCCGAGCGGGTCTTCCACAACGGTTCCAGCCCGGTAAGCGGCAGGCTCAGCACGAACAATACGGCGATGAACGAGAGCAGCGGCAACAGCCCACGGCAGATCGCGAACAGCACCTGACGGGTGATCTGGATGGCGCGGTGCTGGGTGCGCCCGATCAGTACGCCGAACCCGGCCAGGCTGCCGGTGGCCAGTGCGATGAACGCGTCCTGCCGGAACAGGTCGCGGAAGACGGTCACGTCGAGCAGCTGGAACAGCGCCGACCACAGCCACAACAGCAGCCAGGTCAGCCCGGTGAACAGTGCCGCCAGGGCCAGGGTCAGACCATTCTGCCAGGTGCGCTCGAACAGCTCGGGATAACTGGCACGCCAGTGCCCGTGCTGCAGCTGGAACTGCCACCAGGGCAGGACCACGAACACCGCAACGGCAATGCCCAGGGTCAACGGAAGCTGCAACGCGCCCGATTCCAGTGCGGTCTCGCCATTGAGGTTCCAGCCGATCCAGGCGGCCAGCGCCAGCACCACCGTCGAGCCGAGCACGGCCTGCAGCCACAGGCGGCGCTGGCCCAGCTCCACCAGGCTCAGCGCCACCGCGCTGGGAATGGCCAGCACCCAGGCGTACCAGCAGTAGCGCCAGCCGATATCGCGGAACGGCCACGCGTCGGACAGTTCCTGCGCGGCATACAGCATCAGGCCCTGCAGCAGGGCAAGCAGGACGATGGCGCTGCGTGCCGGCAGGGTCAGGGGCGTTGAAGACTGCATCGATGACCTTGCATGGCAAAGCACCATCCTAGCCCATCGCTGTTCGACGCCATCGCGCGACCATCCCGCCCCCAGCAGGTAGAATAGGACCATGCCTGTAACGCCGACCTCCCTTGCCGATCACCTGCTCGTCGCGCTGCCGTCGCTGCTCGACGCGACCTTCGCCCGCAGCGTCGCGCTGATCTGCCAGCACGACGAGAACGGGGCGATGGGCGTGCTGGTCAACCAGCCTTCCGAGTACACGCTGGGTGAAGTGCTTGCACAGATGGACATCACCACCGGTGATGGCGACCTGCAGGCGCGCATGGTGCTCAACGGCGGCCCGGTGCATCCCGAGCGCGGCTTCGTCATCCATGACGACGCGCGGGCGTGGGATTCCAGCCTGACCGTGGGCGACGGCCTGTACCTGACCACCTCGCGCGACATCCTCGAAGCGATGGCGCGCGGCGAAGGCCCGGCCAATGCCGTGGTCACCCTCGGCTGTGCCGGTTGGGGCGCAGGGCAGCTGGAAAGCGAGCTGTCCGAGAACAGCTGGCTGACCGTGCCGGCCGATGCCGAGCTGGTGTTCCAGCTGCCGCTGGAGCAGCGCTGGCAGGGTGCGGCCTCGCGCATCGGCGTGGACCTGTTCCGGCTGACCGACTACAGCGGCCATGTCTGAGCCCATCACGCCCGCGCCGGATTCTGCTGCCCGGGCGATCCGCCGTGATGGCACCGTTCTGGGTTTCGATGTCGGCTCGCGACGGATCGGCGTGGCCATCGGCAGTGCCTTCGCCGCGCATGCGCGCGCGGTGGCCGTGGTCGATGTGCACGGCAACGGCCCGGACTGGACCGCGATCGAACGCCTGCTCAAGGAATGGAAGCCCGACGGCCTGGTGGTCGGCGACCCGCTGACCCTGGACGGCCAGGACCAGCCCAACCGCAAGCGCGCGCAGGGCTTCGCCCGCCAGCTGCGGGAGCGCTTCAAGCTGCCGGTGGTGATGATCGACGAGCGTTCCAGCTCAGTCGAGGCCGCACGCCGCTTCGCCGTCGAGCGCGCCGAAGGGCGCAAGCGCCGCCGTGATGCGGCTGCCCTCGATGCCGTCGCCGCAGCGGTGATCATCGACCGCTGGCTGTCGTCCCCCGACGACGCCACCCCCATTCCCTGACTGCCCGACACCGCCATGACCGCCCAGCAAATCGATGCCTCCGGACGCCTGCGCCACCTGCTGACCCTGGAGGGCCTGCCGCGCGAAACGCTGCTGCAGCTGCTCGACCGCGCAGGGCAGATCCGCGATGCCGCAGTCGGCCGCGTCGGCAACAAGCGCCACGTGCTGGCCGGTTCGGCGGTGTGCACGCTGTTCTTCGAACCGTCCACGCGCACCCGCAGTTCGTTCCAGCTGGCCGCGCAGCGGCTGGGGGCGGACGTGCTGAATTTCGACGCCTCGACCTCCTCTACCCGCAAGGGTGAGACCGCCTGCGACACGCTGCGCAACCTGGAAGCGATGGGCGTGCGCGGCTTCGTGGTGCGCCACCCCGATGACGGCGCCGTGGCCGCACTGGCCGATGCGGCAGGCGAGGGCACCGCGCTGATCAATGCCGGTGACGGCCGCAGTTCGCACCCGACCCAGGGCCTGCTGGACATGCTGACCCTGCGCCAGGCCAAGGGCCCGGATTTCTCGAAGCTGAAAGTCGTGATCGTCGGCGACGTGAAGCACTCGCGCGTGGCCCGTACCGACCTGCATGCGCTGCGCACGCTGGGCGTGGGCGAGATCCGCGTGTGTGGCCCGCAGTCGCTGCTGCCGGACGACGAGACCCTGAAGGGCTGCGTGGTCGGCGATGATTTCGACGCGATGCTGGAAGGCGTCGATGCGCTGATGATGCTGCGCCTGCAGCGCGAGCGCATGGAAGAAGGCCTGGTGCCGTCGCTGGAGCAGTACCACGCGCAGTACGGCCTGACCAACGAACGCCTGGCGCGCGCGGGCAAGGATGCCGCGGTGCTGCACCCGGGCCCGATCAACCGCGGCGTGGAAGTGACCGACGAGGTGGCCGACGGCTCGCAGTCGTGGGTGCTGCGCCAGGTCGCCAACGGCGTCGCGGTGCGCATGGCCGTGCTGGAAACCCTGCTGGGCTGATCGCTCTGGTGGGTACCAACCTTGGTTGGCACTGGCCTACTCGGGCGAAGGTGATTTCCCTATGTTCAGGGAACATGCGCCCCCCCATGCTCTTCTGCATGAACAGCACCCGCCTCCTGCTAGGCCGTCATTCCAGTATCGGCCAGAGCTACATCCTCACGACGAACGTGCATGGCCGGGCGGCACTGTTCGCCAATGACACCGTTGCGGTTACCGCCATGCAGGAGTTCCAGCGTCTGGATCTGGAAGGTCTGACCCATTCGATCGCCTACGTGGTCATGCCGGATCACGTCCACTGGTTGATGCAACTGCGCGCGGCATCGCTCGATGTTGTCATGAAGCGCTTCAAGTCGCGTACGGCCGTGCACGCAAACCGGGTACTGGGCAGGGTGGGGCGCTTCTGGCAGTCCTGTTACCACGATCACGCGATCCGCTCTGATGAATCGCTGTTCCGGCACGCAATGTATGTGATGGCGAATCCGATCAGGGCAGGGCTGGCAACGCAGCTTGGCGAGTACCCGCATGCGTGGTGTGAGTGGGAACTCGAAGGTTCCTGTGACAAGGTGGAGTTCATGGGGGCGGATAGATAGTGCCAACCAAGGTTGGCACCCACCGAAAGCAGGCTCCAACCTTGGTGGTCAACTACCAGAAGCTGCGGTTCAGCGCTTCTGCGCGAACAGCCATTCCCACATTGCCGGGTCGGCGTAGGTGGCGTCCCAGGCATTGTGGTTGCCTTCCGGGTATTCGGTGTAGCGCACGTCGCGTGCGGCGGCGCGCTGGAATGCGGCATGCAGTCTGCGGTCGTCGTCCGGCGGCACCACGTCATCCAGTGCGCCGTGGAAGATCCAGATCGGCGTGTGCTGCAGGCGCTGGGCAATCACCGCGTACGGGTCCGCTTCGTGCGCGACCTGCTCGACGAACAGGGTCGGGCGTACCGCACGCGGGGCGAGCACCGCGCCGCACACGGGGACGATCGCGGCAAAGCGGCGTGGGTCATCCAATGCGATGTTCCAGCTGCCATAGCCGCCCATCGACATGCCGGTCAGGTATTGCCGCGCCGGGTCGGCGCCGAATTCGGCGATCGTCGCGTCCAGCGCGGCCACTGCCGTACGGTTGTTGCGGCCGCTCCATTCCTCGTGGCCCGGCACCTGTGGGAACACCACCAGGGCGGGGAAATCGGGATGCGCGCGCAGGTAAGGCCCCAGCCCGGCGTGGGTCTGCTTGACGCCATCGGCGCCACGCTCGCCCGAGCCGTGCAGGAACAGGACGACCGGAAGGTGGGTGGGAGCGGCGGCCTGCACGCTAGCCGGAATGAACACCTGGTAGTAAGCCGTTTGCCCGTCCACCTTCACCGCGCGTGCTTCGAAGCGGCCACGCGCGCTGTCCGGCAGCGAAGTGCAACCGCTCATCATCAGAAGGGCCAGCAGTGGCAGCCAGCGCGACAGCAAACGGACCATGGGATTTTCCGAAGCGGCGAGATCGCCTGCATCGTAGTCCGCCGACGTCGGCACGGCATCGTGCGCCGCGTCACTGCGGGCGCGGGAAGCTGGCGATGATCTCCAACTGCTCCTGTGCCTCGGCATTGCCTTCGGCGGCGGCGGCCTGCACCTGCGCAATGTCCGGGTGCAGGACCACCAGCAGTGGGTTCTCGCAGACCGGGCAGGCGTACTCGGTGGCGTCCTCGTCAAGTTCCATTTCCATGGCACGCGAGCTGCCCTTCCATTCACAGGCCGGGCAGGTGTGCTGCTGGTCGCGCCAGCCGGGCTGGAAGTAGTTTTCGATTGTCGTTGCCATGGGGGGATCCAGTTGGGATCGGGTCAGAGCGCCGCGCAGCGGGGATCCGACCCTCGAGACGGTCAGTGCAGCAGCACCAGGGTGGCCAGGCCGAGGAAGGTGAAGAAGCCCATCGAATCGGTCACGGCGGTCAGGAAGATGCCGCTGGCCAGCGCCGGGTCGAAGCCGAAGCGTTTCAGCGTCAACGGCACCAGCACGCCGGCCAACGCAGCAAACAACAGGTTGCAGGTCAACGCGATGGCGATCACTGCCGACAACCCGGGCGAGTGGAACCAGGCGAGCACGATCAGGCCCAGCACCGAACCCAGCATCACGCCGTTCAACAGCGCGACCCGTACTTCCTTCCACAGCAGGGTGCGGGCGTTGGAGGCGCCCACCTGGCCCAGCGCCAGGCCGCGCACCATCAGTGCCAGCACCTGGGTACCGGCGTTGCCGCCGAGGCCGGCGACGATCGGCATCAGCACCGCCAGCGCCACCAGTTTGTCGATGGTGCCTTCGAAGTGGCCGACCACGCTGGAGGCCAGGAAGGCCGTGCACAGGTTCACCGACAGCCACATCAGGCGGCGGCGCATCGCGCGCCAGACCGGGCTGAACAGATCTTCGTCCTCGTCCAGACCGGCGGCGCCCAGCGCCTGGTGCTCGGCCTGGCCGCGGATGATGTCGACCACGTCATCGATGGTGATGCGACCAATCAGGATGTTGTTGTCATCCACCACTGGCGCGGAGATCCAGTCATGGTCGGAGAACTGGCGGGCGACTTCCTGGTCGCTCTCGCCGACGTCGATGGCTGGCTGCTCGTCGTCGATCAGGCGATTGATCGGGGTGGTGTCCTCGTGGGTCACCAGTGCCGCCAGCGACACGCGGCCGAGGTACTGATGGCGGCGGCTGACCACGAACAGGTGGTCGGTGTGGTCGGGCAGTTCACCGCGCAGGCGCAGGTAGCGCAGCACGACGTCGACATTGACGTCGGCGCGCACGGTCACCACGTCCGGATTCATCAGGCGACCGGCGCTGTCCTCGGGATAGGACAGGACCTGTTCCAGGCGCTCGCGGTTCTCGCGGTCCATCGACTTGAGGACTTCGTCGATGACCGTGTCCGGCAGGTCTTCGACCAGGTCGGCCAGATCGTCGATGTCCAGGTCTTCGACCGCGGCGATGATCTCGTCCGGGTCCATGTCCGCGAGCAGGCTTTCGCGCACGTCGTCGCCGACGTGGACCAGCACCTCGCCGTCGTCTTCCGGATCAACCAGTCCCCACACCACCTCGCGCTTGCCCGGCGGCAACGATTCGAGCAGGTTGCCGATCTCGGCCGGGGCCAGGGTGTTGACCAGGCGACGCACCGGGCCCAGCCGGCCGCTGTCCAGTGCATCGGACAGCATCCGCAGTTGGCGCGCAGTCTTGTCGTGGCGTACAGCTTCAGCCATCGCAGCTCCCGCGGGGATAAGAAAAGCCGCGATCCTGGCAAGGATGCGGCAACAGGGGTGTTCAGCGCGTCATTATCGCAAGGCGATGTTTCAACGCATAGCCGCCGGGTGGCGGGAGTGCCGGCCGCTGGCCGGCAACGTATTGGCCTTCAACGAGACGGGGTCAGATCCCTTTTCCCGCGGAAAAGGATCTGACCCCAGGCGTGCATGCCCGGCGAGCGGGGGGTATCAGGCCGTTTCGGCCACCAGCGCCAGCCAGCGCTCGATCGCGCGGCGGTCGCGCGCGGCCAGCAGCTTCGGTGCGCGCGCGCGCAGCATGGCCAGGTCGGCCTCGCGGACCGCGCGGCGTACTTCCAGCAGCGTGCCCGGGTGCAGGCTGAACTCGGTCAGGCCCAGTGCCAGCAGCAGTGGGGTCATCCGCGCATCGCCGGCCATCTCGCCACAGACCGCCACCGGGATGCGGTGGCGCGCGCCGGTCTCGATCACCATCTGCAGCAGCCGCAGCACCGCCGGGTGCAACGGCGAATACAGCTCGCCCAGTGCTTCATTGTTGCGGTCGGCCGCCAGCAGGTACTGCACCAGGTCGTTGGTGCCGATCGACAGGAAATCGACCAGGTCGATGAAGCTTTCCAGCGCCAGCGCCGCAGCAGGGACTTCGATCATCGCGCCCAGTGGCACGTGGTCGGACACCATGTGGCCTTCGCCGCGCAGCTGTTCGGTCAGCTTGAGCATGCGGCGGCGCACTGCCAGCAGTTCCTCCCGGGTGCTGACCATCGGCACCAGCACCCGCAGCTTGCCGTAGGCCGAGGCGCGCAGGATCGCGCGCAGCTGGGTGTCGGCTACCTTCGGCCGTGCCAGCGACAGGCGTACGCCGCGAAGGCCGAGCGCCGGGTTTTCTTCGTTGCTCAGGGTCAGGCCGGTGCGGTCGGCCTTGTCCGCGCCCAGATCGAGCGTGCGGATGGTCACCGGTCGCCCGCTCATGCCCAGTGCCGCATCGCGGTAGGTCTGGAACTGTTCTTCTTCATCCGGCAGCTCGTTGCGCTGCAGGAACAGGAATTCGGTGCGGTACAGGCCCAGGCCGTGGGCGCCCAGCGCATGCGCCTGGGTCACGTCCTCCAGCGACTCGGCATTGGCCAGCAGGGCAATGTCGACCTGGTCGCGGGTGCGGCTGGGCTTGCTGCGCAGGCGGCCGAGCTCGCGCTGTTCGCGCGCGTGTTCCTTCAGTCGTGCGCGGTAGTCGCGCAGATTGTCGGCCTGTGGATTGGCGGTGATGCTGCCGTCGGCGCCGTCGATGATCAGCACGTCGCCATCGGCGATGCGGCTGAGCAGCTGCGGCACGTTGACGATCAAGGGCAGGTGCAGGCTGCGCGCAAGGATCGCGCTGTGCGAGAGCGCGCTGCCGGCGGCGGTGACGATGCCGACCACGCCTTGCGCCTGCAGCTGTGCCAGTTCGGAGGGCGCGATGTTGTCGCAGACCAGGATCTCGCCGGCCAGGCCTTTCACCGCTGGCGGGCGTTCGGGCTGCAGGAAGGCATGGATGCGGCCGATCACATGGTCGAGGTCGTCCATGCGGCTCTTCAGGTAAGCATCGTCCATGCCGTCGAAGACCTTGGCCAGGCGGTCGCGCTGCAGGCGCAACGCATAGCCGGCGCTGTACGGTCCGCTGCGGATCAGTTCGTCCAGCCCATACAGCAGCTCGGGATCGTCCAGCAGCAGCGCATGCAGGTCGAGGAACTCACCCACTTCCTGGTTCAGCGCTCCATGCAGGCGCTGGCGCAGCTCGTGCATCTCCGAGCGCGCGGCGTCCACCGCGCGATGCAGGCACGCCAGCTCGGCCTCGACCTGGTGGGCGGCAACGCGCTGCTCGGCCACTTCCAGTGCATGCGGCAGGCGCACGCGGGCGCGGCCCATTGCCGTGCCGCGGGCGGCACCATGCCCGGCCAGCAGCAGTACCGGCCGCTGGCCGGAAGGGGGTTGGCCGGCGCGTGCGCGTGGCACGCTCAGCTGTCCTCGTCGAAACGGCGTTCGAACAGGCCGACCACCGCCTCCATCGCGGCGGCTTCGTCCTCGCCGTTGATCCGCACGGTGACGGGGGTGCCCTGGCCGGCGGCCAGCAGCATCACGCCCATGATGCTCTTGGCGTTGATCTCACGGCCTTTGGCGGCCATGGTCACGTTGCAGCGGAACGGCGCCAGGGTCTGCACCAGCTTGGCGGTGGCCCGGGCATGCAGGCCCAGGCGGTTGCTCACGGTGAGTTCTCGTTCAAGCATCGTCGACTATCGCTCCATTACGGGTACCCGCCGCGGCTGTGGCGGGCAGTTGATCCAGTCCCTGTTCCGGATAATTCATCACCCGCAGCAACATCGGCAGGCTCAGCGCCGACACCCGGCGAACCGGGGTCCCCAGCCGGGCCAGCTGCCCGGCAAGGTTGGCAGGGCTGGCGCCGTACAGGTCGGTCAGGATCAGCACACCATCACCCCCGTCAACCCGCCGCAGGGCGGCCGAGGCGAGCGGGAGCAGGGCGTCCAGGTCTGCGTCGAACGGTACTTCGAAAGCTTCGGTTTTCAGCGGCAACTGCCGCAGGAGCCGGGTCGCCACGTCAAGCAGGGCGGTCCCGACCCCAGGATGTGTTACGAGGAGAATGCCACAGGTCATTACTGCACGTTAACAGGTCAAGGTGAATTGGCGATAGCAGCAGATGAGGGGTACTGTGTCCCGTATTCAGTGTTGCTCGCGTGGGAGCCCTTTTCCGTTGGAGAAGAGATTCGACCCCATCCGTTTTTCGATGCCTGGCAGAGATTCATCCACGCATGGCGTGGATCGTGTCGACCAAGGTCGACACCCACCAACAGCACACGGAATCTGTCAGAGGCGGGGCGGTGTGGGCATGCAGGACCGTTGGCGCCATGGATGGCGCCATCGAGCCCCCAGGGGTGAGGGCGCTTTGCTTGCGAAGCACTGCTTCGCAAGCGCCCGAACGCCCAGCCGCCAGCGGCTGGGCCGGACCGCGGAGCGGGGTTCACGGCGTGTCTTGCAGACCCACACCGCCCCGCCATCCCACGGAATGCCGCTTCTGCTGTTGCTGTTGCTGTTGCTGTTGCCGGCCAGCGGCCGGCACTATCGGCGGGTGCCGGGCGCAGCCCGGCCGACCCCCTCAATCCTGTTCGCGGTGGTACGTCGCCACGTCTTCCCAGCCCATCTCGCGGGCATGCCGGGCCAGGCGCTCGGCCAGGAACACTGACCGGTGCTTGCCGCCGGTGCAGCCGAACGCCACGGTCACATAGCTGCGGGTGCCATCACCCAGCTTCGGTAGCCAGGTATCTAGGAAGTCCATCAGCTGGGCCAGGTAGCGCTGCACGTCCGGCTGCGCTTCCAGGTAGTCGCGTACACCCGGTTCGCGACCGCTGAGCGCGCGCAGGTCCGGGTCCCAGTGCGGATTGGGCAGCACCCGCGCATCGAACACGAAGTCCGCCTCGGCCGGCACGCCGCGCTTGTAGGCGAACGATTCGAACAGCAGCGACAGGCCGGTGGCATGGTCCATCGTGAACTCGGTGATGATCCGCCGCCGCAGCTGATGCACGTTGAGGCTGCTGGTGTCGATCACCGCATCGGCCTCGCGGCGCAGCGGTGCGGTCAACTCACGTTCGCGGGCGATGGCTTCGGGCAGCGACAGGCCCAGCTGGCTCAGCGGATGGCGGCGGCGGGTGTCGGCGTAGCGCTTGAGCAGCGTCTCGTCGCTGGCCTCGAAGAACAGCACCTTCACGTCCACGCCGGCGTCGGCCGCCAGCTGCCGCCAGTCGCCCAGCTGGCTCAGGTCGGCCTGGCCGCGAACGTCGATGCCTACGGCCAGACGCCGTGGTGCGCTGCCGTCGTGGTTGGTCAGCAGGCTGCGCACGAAGTCGGGCAGCAGATTGATCGGCAGGTTGTCCGAGCAGTAGTAGTCCTGGTCCTCGAAGGTCTTCAGGGCGACGGATTTACCCGAGCCGGACAGGCCGCTGACGATGATCAGGGTCGGGGCGGAGGGGGTGACGGTGCTCATGGACAGGCTCTTCGAAGGGCAGGGAAATCAGGGTGTTCGCCGTTCCAGCAGGTTGCTGTGGCGGGCGATGAACATGGCTGCCGGGTCGATGCCCTTGGTGCGCAGGATGTGCAGGCGGGTGGCCGCCTCGGTCAGCACGGCCAGGTTGCGGCCGGGCATCACCGGCAGGGTGATCAGCGGTACGTCCAGGTCCAGCACATGGCGGGTGCCCGAATCGCCGGTCAGGCGCTCGTAGCCATGCGGGGTGGGTTCGGTCATCGGCTTGGTCAGGTGGACGATCAGCCGAAGGTACTTGTTCTTCTTTACAGCCGTGTCGCCGAACATCTCGCGCACGTTCAACACGCCCAGGCCGCGCACTTCCAGCAGGTCCTGAAGCAGCTCCGGGCAGGTGCCATCGAGTACATCGGGCGCGATCTGGGTGAATTCGGGGGCATCGTCGGCCACCAGGCGATGGCCACGGCTGAGCAGTTCCAGCGCCAGTTCGCTCTTGCCGGATCCCGCTTCGCCGGTGATCAGCACGCCGATGGAATAGATCTCCATGAACACGCCATGCAGGATCACCCGCGGCGCCAGCGTCCGCGCCAGGTGGTAGGACAGGTGGTTGAGCAGTTCGTGGCCGCGCTTGGGCGACAGCCACAGTGGCGTGCCGGATTCGTCCGCGGCAGCGCGCAGGTCTTCCGGGCAGGCCTGGTTGCGGGTCAGCACCAGCGCCAGCGGGTGCGACTGCATGATCTTTTCGATGGTCTCCCAACGCTGGCGCGGTTCCAGCGCATCCAGCCAGGACAGTTCCTCGGTGCCCAGGATCTGCACCTTGTTGGGATAGATGGCATTGAGGTAGCCGGCCAGCGAGGGGCGCCGCGAGACCGTGTTGCCGGCCTCCAGCTCGCGCTTCTCGCCGGACTTGCCGGCAGCCCAGCGCAGTCCCAGCCGCTCGCGCTGCTGTTCGAACAGTTCACGGGCGGTGATGCTGGTATTCATGCGGCACTCGCAGGTGGGGTCATGTCCAGCGCCTCGCGCAGCGCCCGGGCATCGCCCGCCTCGCGTAGGGCCTGGCGGATGTCCGGCGCCGAGAACAGCTCGGCCAGCTCGGACAGCAGCATCAGGTGCTGGTGGGTGTAGTGGGCGGGGACGGCCATCGCGAACACCAGGTCCACCGGCTCCTCGCCACCGAAATCGACCGGGGTGGCCAACCGCAGCAGGGCGCCGCGGGGGCGGTCCAGGGTTGGCGCGCGGCCGTGGGGAATGGCGATGCCGTGGCCGATGGCGGTGCTGCCCAGCGCTTCGCGCTGGCACAGGTTCAGATAGATCTGTTCGGCGTTGGCCTGGCGGCAGGCCAGCAACCCGGCGGCGGCCTGCAGGACGCTGTCACGGTCGGTGGCCGTGCAGAGCTGGGTCTGCACGGCCGCCAGGAGGTCAGTCAGGGGCATGTCTGCGGGGAACGGTGGCGATCAGCCACCATTGTCGCCCACCGGCAGCGGTGCGTGCTGCTGTTTTTTCTCCTTGTGCTTGATCACCAGACGGTCAAGCTTGTCCGCAAGCAGGTCGATCGCGGCATACATGGTCTGGGCATTGGCCTCGGCGTGCAGGGTCTGGCCGGGAATGTTGAGGCTGGCGTCGACGTGGTGTTCGGTCTTCTGCAGCTTGAGGGTCACCCGCGCTTCGCAGTGCTGGTCGAAGTGCTTTCCGATCCGGGCCAGCTTCTCCTCAACATAGGACTGCAGGGCCGGGGTGACTTCGACATCTTTGCCAAACGTTTCGATGCGCATCGGGTTTCTCCTGTGTTCGGATGTGCCAATGAACCTCTCCGCCGGGCGCGGCGGCGCGTCAAGCGATTCTGACCCTTTCGTGCGAGGCGGAAATGTTCATGGCTTCACGATACTTCGCCACGGTGCGTCGCGCTACTGGAATTCCCGACGATTTGAGCAGGTCAGCCAGCTTGGCGTCAGAAAGCGGCTTGCGCGGGTTCTCCTCGTCGATCAGGCGCCGGATCATCGCCTGGATGGCGGTGCTGGACGCCTCGCCACCGCTCTCGGTATCGATGCCCGAGGCGAAGAAGGCGCGCAGCGGCAGGGTGCCTCGCGGGGTACGCACGTGCTTGCGGGCGATCGCGCGCGAGACCGTGGATTCGTGCAGGCCGAGCTCGGCGGCGATCTCGCGCAGGGTCAGTGGACGCAGCGCCTGCTCGCCGAATTCGAGGAAGCCGGCCTGCTGCAGGATCAGGCTGCGCACGACGCGCAGCAGGGTTTCACCACGCTGCTGCAGCCCTTTCAGCAGCCAGCGCGCTTCCTGCAGCTGGGCACGCAGGTAGCCGGCATCGGCGTCGCCACAACGTCGGATCAGCTGTTCGTAGCCGCGGTGGATCACCACCTTCGGCCCGGCATGCGCGGCCAGCGCTGCGCGCCATACGCCGTTCTGCCGCCACACCACCACATCCGGCACCACATAGGTGTCCTGCGACAGCGGCGCGATCTGCGTGCCCGGGCGCGGGTCCAGCGAACGCAGCAGCGCCACGGCAGTCTCGACCTCGTCCAGCGGCAGCTTCAACTCATGGGCGAGCCCGGTGACGCCGCTGCGAGGCAAACGTTCCAGGGGTCCTGCGGCAGTCTGTCGCGCCAGGAGCAGGCCGGGCGTGTCGCCGGCCAGCACATCCAGCTGCAGCAGCAGGCATTCGCCCAGCGTGCGTGCAGCCACACCCACCGGATCGAAGCGCTGGATGCGGTGCAGCACGGCGAGGATCTCGTCCTCGTCGGCGTGGATCGCCGGCAACAGGGTTTCAGCGATGGTGGCCAGCGGCTCGCGCAGGTAACCATCGTCGTCCAGTGCATCGATCAGCGCGGCACCGATGCTGCGATCACGCGAGGACAGATGCGACAGATGCAGCTGCCACAGCAGATGGTCGGCCAGTGTTTCGGTTTCGGCTACGCGCTCGGCGGCGCTGCCGTTGTCGTCGTCATCATCGAAGCTGCCACCGCTGCCGGTCGTCGTCCAGTCCAGTTCGGTCGGCGCCCAGTCGTCGCCCTCATCGCTGCGCTCTGCAGGCGCTTCGTTGTCGTTGCCATCGCTGCCTTCATTGGCGGCGCTGCTGTCGTTGCTGTCGGCCCAGTCCAGCAGCGGGTTGCTTTCCACTGCCTGCGCGATCTCCAGCTCCAGCTCGGTGGCCGACATCTGCAGCAGCTTGATCGCCTGCTGCAACTGGGGCGTGAGCACCAGTTGCTGTCCCAACGATGTCTGCAGCCGAGTCTTCATGCCTGTGCCGAAAGGAAGGAAAGGGACCCGGCGACTGCTTCACAGCTTGAAGGAATCCCCGAGGTAGACGCGACGTACATCGGCGTTGTCCAGGATCGCCTCCGGCGAACCCTGGGCCAGCACGCTGCCCTCGGCGAGGATATACGCGCGGTCGCAGATACCCAAGGTCTCGCGCACGTTGTGGTCGGTGATCAGCACGCCGATGCCACGCTGCTTGAGGTGGGTGACGATGCGCTGGATCTCGCCGACCGAAATCGGGTCGACACCGGCGAACGGTTCGTCGAGCAGGATCAGGCGCGGTTGTGCGGCCAGTGCGCGGGCGATCTCGCAGCGGCGGCGTTCGCCACCGGACAGGCTGGCGCCGAGCTGGTCGGCGACATGGCCCAGCTGCAGTTCGTCGAGCAGGCCGTTCAATTCGCGCTCGCGGCCGGCCGAGTCCAGGTCCTCGCGCAGTTCCAGCACCAGGCGGATGTTGTCGGCCACGGTAAGCTTGCGGAACACCGACGGTTCCTGCGGCAGGTAGCCCACCCCCTGCTTGGCGCGGGTGTACATCGGGTCGCCGGTGATGTCCTTGCCGTCGAGCACGATGCTGCCGGCATCGGCGGCCACCAGACCGACGATCATGTAGAAACAGGTGGTCTTGCCGGCACCGTTGGGGCCGAGCAGGCCGACCACTTCACCCGCATCGAGGGTCAGCCCGAAGTCCTTGACCACTTCGCGCTGCTTGTACTTTTTGCGCAGGCCCTTGGCGACGAGCATTACTTCCTGCTCCCGGCCGGCTGTGCCGGCGTGGTGGCCTTGGGCTGTGCCGCAGGCGCGGCCGGGGTCTTGTTCTTCGGCGGGATGACGGTACGCACGCGGCTGCCGTCACCACCGGAGTTCATCTCGCCGGTGCGGGTGTTGTAGACCATGCGCTGGCCGGCATTGGTGCCGCGCGCGCTGGTGACCTTGTAGTTGCCGGTCAGGGTGATGATCTCGGTCTTGATGTCGTAGTCGATGCGATCAGCCAGCGCATCCATCCAGGTGCCGTCATCAAGCTGCTGCTTCATCTTGGCCTGCTTGCCGGTGAACACCACGCGCACGGCCTCGCCGTCCTTGAGGTAGATCTCGGCCTCGGACGAACGCAGGTCCAGCGTGCCCTGGGTGATGATCACGCCCTGCGACAGCACGGTCTTGCCGTCGCCGGTGAGCATGCCGGACTGGGCGCCGGAATCGATGTGCATGTCTTCGTTGCGGTCGGTGGACTTGGCGAAGGCGGCGCTGGGGACAAGAAGACCGAGCGCGAGTACGGCGGCAAAGGGAATCTTCATCGGGGTCCGTTCTACCGGTGGG
>NZ_JAPTFQ010000149.1:0-2658 GCF_030985535.1 Stenotrophomonas sp. Sm2128 | reverse complement strand
CAGTGAAGACGAGTAGGGCGGGGCACGTGAAACCCTGTCTGAACATGGGGGGACCATCCTCCAAGGCTAAATACTACTGACCGACCGATAGTGAACCAGTACCGTGAGGGAAAGGCGAAAAGAACCCCGGAGAGGGGAGTGAAATAGAACCTGAAACCGTGTGCGTACAAGCAGTAGGAGCTCCGCAAGGAGTGACTGCGTACCTTTTGTATAATGGGTCAGCGACTTACTGTTCGTGGCAAGCTTAACCGTATAGGGGAGGCGAAGGGAAACCGAGTCTGATAAGGGCGCATAGTCGCGGGCAGTAGACCCGAAACCGGGTGATCTAGTCATGCCCAGGGTGAAGGTGCGGTAACACGCACTGGAGGCCCGAACCCACTCCCGTTGCAAAGGTAGGGGATGAGGTGTGATTAGGAGTGAAAAGCTAATCGAACCCGGAGATAGCTGGTTCTCCTCGAAAGCTATTTAGGTAGCGCCTCATATGTATCCTCTCGGGGGTAGAGCACTGTTATGGCTAGGGGGTCATCGCGACTTACCAAACCATTGCAAACTCCGAATACCGAGACGGACTGTATGGGAGACACACGGCGGGTGCTAACGTCCGTCGTGAAAAGGGAAACAACCCAGACCCACAGCTAAGGTCCCAAATTCACTGCTAAGTGGAAAACCATGTGGAAAGGCACAGACAGCCAGGAGGTTGGCTTAGAAGCAGCCACCCTTTAAAGAAAGCGTAATAGCTCACTGGTCGAGTCGGTCTGCGGGGAAGATTTAACGGGGCTAAGCAGTGAACCGAAGCTTGGGGTGCATAACTTTGTTATGCGCGGTAGAGGAGCGTTCCGTAAGCCGTTGAAGGTGGATTGAGAAGTCTGCTGGAGGTATCGGAAGTGCGAATGCTGACATGAGTAACGATAATGCGGGTGAAAAACCCGCACGCCGAAAGCCCAAGGTTTCCTTGCGCAACGTTAATCGGCGCAGGGTGAGTCGGCCCCTAAGGCGAGGACGAAAGTCGTAGTCGATGGGAAGCAGGTTAATATTCCTGCACCTCGCGTAAGTGCGATGGAGGGACGGAGAAGGTTAGGTGTACCAGGCGTTGGTTGTCCTGGGGAAAGGCGGTAGGTTTGGATCTTTGGCAAATCCGGGATCCTTTAAGACCGAGCACCGAGACGAGCCTTTATGGCGAAGTCACTGATACCACGCTTCCAGGAAAAGCTCCTAAGCTTCAGCTTACGCAGACCGTACCGTAAACCGACACAGGTGGGTAGGATGAGAATTCTCAGGCGCTTGAGAGAACTCGGGTGAAGGAACTAGGCAACATGGCACCGTAACTTCGGGAGAAGGTGCACCCTTTTTGGTGGCTCGTGCGAGCTATAGCTGAAGAGGGTCGCAGTAACCAGGCCGCTGCGACTGTTTATCAAAAACACAGCACTCTGCAAACACGAAAGTGGACGTATAGGGTGTGACGCCTGCCCGGTGCTGGAAGGTTAATTGATGGGGTCAGCCGCAAGGCGAAGCTCTTGATCGAAGCCCCAGTAAACGGCGGCCGTAACTATAACGGTCCTAAGGTAGCGAAATTCCTTGTCGGGTAAGTTCCGACCTGCACGAATGGCGTAACGACAGCGGCGCTGTCTCCACCCGAGACTCAGTGAAATTGAAATCGCTGTGAAGATGCAGCGTTCCCGTGGCAAGACGGAAAGACCCCGTGAACCTTTACTATAGCTTTACACTGAACGTTGAGTTCGTCTGTGTAGGATAGGTGGGAGGCTATGAAACCATGGCGCTAGCTGTGGCGGAGCCATCCTTGAAATACCACCCTGTCGTGCTTGACGTTCTAACCTGGGCCCATTATCTGGGTCGGGGACCGTGTATGGTGGGTAGTTTGACTGGGGCGGTCTCCTCCTAAAGAGTAACGGAGGAGCTCGAAGGTACGCTCAGCGCGGTCGGACATCGCGCACTGTGTGCAAAGGCATAAGCGTGCTTGACTGCAAGATCGACGGATCAAGCAGGTAGGAAACTAGGACTTAGTGATCCGGTGGTTCTGTATGGAAGGGCCATCGCTCAACGGATAAAAGGTACTCCGGGGATAACAGGCTGATACCGCCCAAGAGTTCATATCGACGGCGGTGTTTGGCACCTCGATGTCGGCTCATCACATCCTGGGGCTGTAGTCGGTCCCAAGGGTATGGCTGTTCGCCATTTAAAGTGGTACGCGAGCTGGGTTCAGAACGTCGTGAGACAGTTCGGTCCCTATCTGCCATGGGCGTTGGAGATTTGAGAGGGGCTGCTCCTAGTACGAGAGGACCGGAGTGGACGAACCTCTGGTGTTCCGGTTGTCACGCCAGTGGCATTGCCGGGTAGCTATGTTCGGAAGCGATAACCGCTGAAAGCATCTAAGCGGGAAGCGCGCCTCAAGATGAGATCTCCCGGGGCACAAGCCCCCTGAAGGAACCATGTAGACTACGTGGTTGATAGGTCAGGTGTGTAAGTACAGCAATGTATTGAGCTAACTGATACTAATGATCCGTGCGGCTTGACCATATAACCTCAAGTTGCCTTGGCTTTACGACAACGTCGTAAGAGCATCCAAGTGCACGCTACGTCACAAGAACTACGAGAGGCAGGCGCCTTATCCAGCTGTATCGGATGGCGACGCTCCAACCG
>NZ_JAPTFQ010000148.1:0-2820 GCF_030985535.1 Stenotrophomonas sp. Sm2128 | reverse complement strand
GTTGCGGGGGACGCCGTAAACCCATCCTTGGGGGCTTGGCCGCGGCATCCATGCCGCGGACACCCCCGCAACCGGACCCACCCCGCCTTCGACAGCTTTTCGCGGCTGTTGGTGGGTGTCGACCTTGGTCGACACATCCATGCAATGCGTGGATGAACATGGAGTAGATCCACGCCACGCGTGGATGCGTGGATGCGTGGACCAAGGTCCACACCCATCAAGGTGGCGCTACGCCGAGGCGTAACGCACGGCGGTGCCGATCCAGCGCTGCACCACACGATCGGCCAGCGCGGGTTGCTGGTCCAGCAGGCGCTCGGCCAGGTCATGCACGCCGGGCAGCAGGCCGGCGTCGCGGGCCAGGTCGGCGATGCGGAAACCGGCCAGGCCGGTCTGGCGGGTGCCCAGCAATTCACCGGGACCACGCAATTCCAGATCCTTTTCGGCGATGACGAAACCATCGTTGGTTTCGCGCATGGTCTGCAGGCGCTCGCGTGCCATCTGCGAGAGCGGTGCCTGGTACAGCAGCACGCAGCGCGATACCGCCGAACCACGGCCGACGCGGCCGCGCAGCTGGTGCAGCTGGGCCAGGCCCAGGCGCTCGGCGTTCTCGATCACCATCAGCGAGGCGTTCGGCACATCCACGCCCACTTCAATTACCGTGGTCGCCACCAGCAGGTCGATGTCGCCGGCCTTGAACGCCACCATCGTCGCCAGCTTTTCGGCGGCTTTCAGGCGGCCATGCACCAGCCCCACGCGCACGCCCGGCAACAGCGCCTGCAGCGATTCGTAGGTGGCCTGCGCCGGGGTGGCATCCAGTTCTTCGCTTTCCTCGATGAGGGTGCACACCCAGTACACCTGCCGCCCTTCCTGGCAGGCCAGTGCGATGCGCTCGATCAGCTCGGGACGACGATCGTTGTTGAGCGCGACGGTCTGCACCGGGGTACGGCCCGGCGGCAGTTCGTCGATGGCCGACACATCCAGGTCCGCGTATTCGGACATCGCCAGCGTGCGCGGAATCGGCGTGGCGGTCATCACCAGCTGGTGTGGCACGCTGTTGCCGCCTGCGCCCTTGTCGCGCAGCGCCAAGCGCTGGTGCACGCCGAAGCGGTGCTGCTCGTCGACGATGGCGAGCGCCAGATCCTGGAATACCACCGCCTCCTGCATCAGCGCGTGGGTACCAACCACCACCTGCGCTTCGCCGCTGGCGACCTGCTCCATCACCTTGGCGCGCGCCTTGCCGGTGACTTTGCCGGCCAGCCAGGCGATGCGCACACCGAGCGGTTCCAGCCAGCCGCGCAGGTTGTTGAGATGTTGTTCGGCCAGCAGCTCGGTGGGCGCAGCCAATGCAACCTGCTTGCCCTGCTCCACCGCCAGCATCGCCGCCAGCGCGGCGACCACGGTCTTGCCGGAGCCCACATCGCCCTGCACCAGCCGCAGCATCGGGCTGGGCCGCGCGAGGTCTTCGCGGATCTGCTTGAACACGCGCGCCTGCGCGCCGGTCAGGGCGAACGGCAGCTGCTTCAGCAGCGCCTTGGCCAGTTTGCCGGGGCCGGCCAGCGGCGGCGCATGGTGCGCCTGCAACGCGATGCGCTGGCGACGCAGGCTGAGGTGGTGGGCCAGCAGCTCTTCCATCGCCAGGCGGCGCTGCGCCGGGTGGGTGCCGGCGGCCAGCGCGGCCAGATCGGCATCTGGTGGCGGCCGGTGCACGGTCAGCAGCGCGCTGCGCAGTGACGGCAGGCCGAGGCCATCGAGCCAGCCGCTGGGCAGCAGTTCCAGCGCGCTTTCCTCGGGCAGGCGGTCCAGCGCCTGGCCGATCAGCTTGCGCATGGTCATCGGACCGACGCCTTCGACGGTGGGATACACCGGGTCGAGGCGGTCGCCGAGTTCGGGATCGTCGTTGCGGCCCAGCACCTGGTAGCTGGGGTGGACGATTTCCAGGCCGAGCTGGCCCGGTTTGGGCGTGCCGAAGCAGCGCAGCCGATTGCCGACCGCGAACTGGCCGACCTGCTGCTGGCGGAAGTGGAAGAAGCGCAGCACCAAAGTGCCCCGCCCTTCGTCTTCCACCGCCACTTTCAGCATCGGCCGGTAGCGCATGCCGCGCTCGACCGCGACCACCCGCCCTTCCACCTGCGCCGGTACGCCGTTGCGCAGGTCTTCGATGCGGGTCAGCCGGGTCCGGTCTTCATAGCGCAGCGGCAGATGAAGCCAGAGATCCTGCAGGGTGGCCAGGCCACGCGCCTGCAGTTTGGCGGCCACGGCCGGACCGACGCCCGCGAGCATCGCCAGGGATGCTTCGCCGGACGGTGACAGGACCGGGGTGACCGCCGCCTTGCGTGCCACGTGGCGGTCAGTCGATGACCATCACCGCGTCGACCTCGAAGTTGGCGCCCTTCGGCAGGCCGGAGACTTCGATGGTGGAACGGGCCGGGTACGGGGCCTGGAAGTAGTCCTGCATGACCGCGTTGACCTTGGCGAACTCGCCCAGATCGGTCAGGTACAGGCCCAGACGCACGACCTTGTCCAGCGAGCCACCAGCGGCTTCGGCCACGGCCTTGAGGTTGTCGAAGGCGCGGCGGGCCTGTGCTTCGACGTCACCCGCGCCGACGATGTCGCCGGTGGCCGGGTCGAGCGGGATCTGGCCGGAGAAATACACGGTGTTGCCGGCGCGCACGGCCTGCGAGTACGGGCCGATGGCGGCGGGGGCCTTTTCGGTGTTGATGATCTGGCGGGACATGGGTCGCTCCGGTGCTTGGGGGAAAACAGAGCGGTGATTGTACCGGGTGGGCGCGGCATCGGCTGGGGGGGGGGGGGGGGGGGGGG
>NZ_JAPTFQ010000147.1:0-3089 GCF_030985535.1 Stenotrophomonas sp. Sm2128 | reverse complement strand
GCGCAGGACAGCGCACACGAGCAAGGCGCCATCGAGCCCCCATGGATGGGTTTACGGCGTGTCCTGCCTGCCCCTCCCGGCCCGCCCAGCACGCAGCAACCCAGAGCCATGAACAACGCTGTTGCTGTTGCTGTTGCCGTTGCTGTTGCCCTGGCTTGAAACGGGTGCCGGGCAGCGCCCGGCCGGGTATCCTTTCCCTCTGATGTCCGACCTTGTCCATGCCAGCCGCGAAGCCCTCAGCGACGGCGGCGCGCTCGCCTCGCACCTGGATGCCTTCGTCCCGCGTCCGGCACAGCTGCACCTGACCGAAGCCATCGCCGATGCGCTGCAGCAGCGTGACCTGCTGCTGGCCGAGGCCGGTACCGGCACTGGCAAGACCTTTGCCTATCTGGTGCCGGTGCTGCTGTCCGGGTTGCGTACCATCATTTCCACCGGAACCCGCGCGCTGCAGGACCAGCTCTACCACCGCGATCTGCCACGGGTGCGTCAGGCACTTGGTGTCGGCCTGCGCAGTGCGTTGCTGAAGGGGCGCGCGAACTACCTGTGCCGCTATCGCCTGCAGCAGGCGCGCGGCGAGCCGCGTTTTTCCAGCCCCGAACAGGCGGCGCAGTTCCAGCGCATCCTGGCCTGGTCCGGTCGTTCGGAGTTCGGTGACATCGCCGAACTGGAAGGCCTGGCCGATGATTCGCCGCTGCTGCCGATGGTCACTTCCACTGTCGACAACTGCCTGGGTACCGACTGCCCGTTCTGGGATGACTGCTTCGTGGTGCGCGCGCGGCAGCGTGCGCAGGCGGCCGATGTGGTGGTGGTCAACCATCACCTGCTGCTGGCCGATCTGGCCCTGAAGCAGGACGGTTTCGGTGAACTGCTGCCGGGGGCGCAGGCCTTCGTCATCGACGAGGCACACCAGCTGCCCGAATTGGCCGCGCAGTTCTTCGGCGAAGGTTTCGGCATGCGCCCGTGGCAGGAACTGGGCCGCGACTGCCTGGCCGAAGCGCGTGGCGTCGGCGGCGCGCAGTCGGCGCTGCAGGAACCGGTCGACCAGTTGCAGCAGGCGCTGCTGGCCCTGCGTTCGGCGATGGAGGGACTGCCGCCGCGTGGCACGCAATGGCGCGCGTTGGCGATGCCGCAGGTGCGCGATGGATTCGATACGGTGATGGCGGGGTTGGTGACGCTGGAGCAGGCACTGCAGCCGCTGCGCGAAGCCGGGGCGGGCCTGGATGCCTGCCATGCGCGGGCGCGCGAGGCGGTCTCGCGGCTCAGCCGCTGGCTGGGCGATGACGAACCTGCCCTCGATTTCGATACCGACCCGGCGGAAACCGCCACTGCCGCTGATGTGCTCTGGTACGAGCTCACGCCACGTGGTTTTCGCTGCCAGCGCACGCCGATGGATGTGTCCGGCCCGTTACGTGAGCATCGCGAACGCAGTCGCGCGGCATGGATCTTCACCTCGGCGACGCTGACCGTGGGCGGTGGCTTCGACCACATCGCCACCCGCCTGGGCCTGGATGACCCGCATACGCTGGTCCAGCCAAGCCCGTTCAATTGGCCGGAGCAGGCGCTGTGCTACCTGCCCGAAGGCCTGCCTGATCCGGCTGCGCGGGGCTTTGGTACTGCGTTGATCCAGACCCTGCGGCCGGTGTTGCAGGCGTCGCAGGGCAGGGCATTCCTGTTGTTTGCCTCGCACCGTGCATTGCGCGAGGCCGCCGAGGCACTGCGTGATGGGCCATGGCCGTTGTTCGTGCAGGGCGAGGCGCCGCGCGCGACGCTGTTGCAGCGCTTCCGCGAGTCGGGCAATGGCGTGCTGCTGGGCTCGGCCAGTTTCCGCGAGGGCGTGGACGTGGTGGGGGAGGCGCTGAGCGTGGTGATGATCGACAAGCTGCCGTTCGCGGCGCCGGACGATCCGGTGTACGAGGCACGGCTGGAGGCGATCCGCAGCCAGGGCGGCAATCCGTTCCGCGATGAGCAGCTGCCGCAGGCGGTGATCGCGCTGAAACAGGGCGTCGGTCGCCTGATCCGCAGTGAGAGCGACCGTGGTGTGTTGGTATTGTGCGACCCGCGCCTGCTCAACCGTGGCTATGGTCGGGTCTTCCTCGATTCACTGCCGCCATTCCGCCGTACCCGCAGTCTGGCCGATGTGCAGGCCTTCTTTACGCCACAATGGGCGCCCGTGGCCGATGATGCGGCTGCTCCGGCGGCCGTTGCGACCGGCCCCGAGCCGGCGCCCGGTGCCACGTTCCCCCTGTTCTGACCCGATCCGATGAAACTGCTCGCCTTTGAAACCGCCACCGAAGCCTGTTCCGTTGCCCTGCATGTCGATGGGCAGGTGCTGGAACGCTTCGAGATCGCCCCGCGCCGGCATGCCGAACTGAGCCTGCCGTGGGCCGAGGCGCTGCTGTCCGAAGCAGGCATCAGCCGCCGCCAGCTGGACGGTATCGCGCTCAGCCGCGGCCCGGGTGCGTTCACCGGTGTGCGCCTGGCGATCGCCATCGCGCAAGGCATTGCGCTGGCACTGGATCGGCCGTTGCTGCCGGTCTCGACGCTGCAGGTGCTGGCGCTGCGGGCACCGGCGGACGAAACGCAGATCCTGTCGGCGATCGACGCACGGATGGGGGAGTTGTACGTCGCGCGCTTCGAGCGTGTAGACGGCCTGCCGGTGGCACGCGATGCCGAGCGCGTGTGCGCACCCGCTGCGGTTGCGCTGCCGGAAGGGATGTCGGCCTACGGTGTCGGCACCGGTTTCGGCGCAGCCGAGGGGGCACTGGTGACCCAGCTGGGCACCGGCCTGCGCTGCTTTGATGCGACGGCGCTGCCGCGAGCGTCGGATGTATTGGCACTGGCGGTGCCGGCGTTCGCTCGCGGCGAAGCCATTGCACCGGAGAGGGTCGAGCCGGCGTACCTGCGTGACAATGTGGCGCTGACCCTGGTCGAGCAGCAGGCCGCGCGCGAGGCGAAGGCGAAGGCCAACGGCTGAGCCCCTCGTGGCGGGGTTTGTTGATCGCATAAACCAAAAGCCGCGCTTGGCCGGGCGGGGTGGGTTCGCGGGGGACGCCGTAAACCCGTCCCTGGGGGCTTGGCCGCGGCATGGA
>NZ_JAPTFQ010000146.1:0-3420 GCF_030985535.1 Stenotrophomonas sp. Sm2128 | reverse complement strand
GACACAGTAGATCCACGCCATGCGTGGATGACTCATTCGATATCTGACAGATGTGTCGACCAAGGTCGACACCTACCAACAGCCGCCGGAATCTGTCGAAGGCGGGGCACTGTGGGTTTGCGGGGTGTGAGCCGCATGGATGCGGCGACCAAGCCCCCATGGACGGGTTTACGGCGTCCCCGCAAACCCACAGTGCCCCGTCATCCCACGGAATGCACGCTGTTGCTGTTGCTGTTGCTTCGGCTCTTGCACTTGCCTCGGCGGGTGCAGGGCGCAGCCCTGCCGAACCCCCTCAAATGTCTGTGGGAGCCAGTCCGTACTGCTCGGCGAAGCGCTTGCTGAAACTCGCCGCAGACCGGTAGCCCGCGCGTGCGGCAACGGTCTTCAACGGCAGGTCGGTGGTATAGAGCAGCTGCATGCCATGCGCCAACCGTGCCTCGGTGAGCAGCTGGCGCAGGCTGGTGTCCTCGGCGGCGAGTCGACGGCGCAGGGTTGCGCCGCTCAGCGCGAACTGCTCTTCCACGTCGCGCGATTGCCAGTCGCGTGCCGGTTCGGCGGCGATGCGGTCGCGGATCTGTTCGCCGAGGCTCGGTGCCTGCGGCAGCAGCAGGTTGCCATGGCCCTGCCGGCACAGCGTCAGCACCAGTGAGGCCAGGGCCAATCGAGCTTCGCTGTAGCGGCCGTCCTGCAGCGATTGCCGCCACTGGCGCAGCACCGTGGCGTGTTCGATCAACGGCAATCGCGCCATCGACTGGCCCGGCGCGGGAAGTTCCTCGCTCCACAGCGTGCGTGCGGCTGCGAGTACTTCAGCACACAGCGGCACGATGGCACTGAGATAGCGGCCACTGCGTGGATCGGGGCTGTTGACCACATCGATGCGGCAACGCTGGGTCAGCAGCAGGATGTCGCCGGGAACGAACTCCAGCGACTGGTGTGCGGTACGCACCTGCTTGCGGCCTTCCAGCAGGATCGCGAACTGCGGTTGCGGAATCTCCACCGAGCTGGCGCCATGTTCGCGACGTGCGGTGATGCAGGCATAACCTTCGGCGCGTGCGCAGCCGGCCAGGCTGGCCATCTCGGCCAGCAGTGCGGTGGCCGGGGGCAGCATGGCGGTCATGTCACGTGCGCGCCGAGCAGGCGACCGACGCCGGCGGCCGCGGCCATCGCCAGTGCGCCCCAGAACATCACCCGGATCGCGCCGCGTACCGGCGGTGCGCCGCCGGCCCGAGCCGCCATCGCGCCGGTCAGGCACAGGCCGAGCAGGGTACTGGCCGTGGTCATCATCGCAACCTTGTCCACCGGCGCGAGCAGGGCGGTCAGCACCGGCAGTGCCGCGCCGCAGGTAAAGGCCCCGGCCGAGGCCAGTGCTGCCTGCAGCGGGCGCGCGCGCAGGGTATCGGTGATGCCCAGCTCGTCGCGTGCGTGGGCGCCCAGCGCATCGTGGGCGGTAAGCTGTTCGGCCACCTGCCGTGCCAGCGCAGGCTCCAGGCCGCGGTGGCGGTAGATCGCGGCCAGCTCTTCCAGCTCGCTGTGCGGATCTTCGTGCAGTTCGCGCTTTTCCATCGCCAGGTCGGCGTCTTCGGTGTCGGCCTGGGTCTGCACCGAGACATACTCGCCGGCGGCCATCGACATCGCGCCGGCCACGGTGCCGGCCACGCCGGTGGCCAGGATGGTCGCAGCCGAGGCGCCGCTGGCGGCCACGCCGACCACCAGGCCGGCCACCGAGACGATGCCATCGTTGGCGCCCAGCACGGCGGCACGCAGCCAGCCGACACGCTCGGAGCGGTGCAGTTCGGGGTGTCGTGAATGGCGGCTCATGGCCTTGAGTGTACGAGGGTCAAGAGGGCGTCGGTAGGATGCTGAAACCCGTCACCGTCGCATGACGCAACCGGTCGCCACGCTATAGTGCGCCCTTGCGATGGAAGGCCCCGGGCCCCACATCCCCCGCCACCGTCCAGCGAGCCCTCCCCTTGTCGAGCCCCAGCCACGTCGCCGATACACCCATTACCGACCGCTCGCAGCTGGTGGAGGTGCTCGCCTCCGGCGAGAAGCCCCGCGCGCAGTGGCGCATCGGCACCGAGCACGAGAAGTTCGGGTTCCGCCTGGATGACCTGCGCCCGCCGACCTTCGAAGGTGAGCGCGGCATCGAAGCCCTGCTCAACGGTCTGGTCCGCTTCGGCTGGGAGCCGGTGCAGGAAAACGGCAACACGATCGCCCTGCTGCGCGATGGCGCCTCGGTGACGCTGGAACCGGCCGGCCAGTTGGAACTGTCCGGCGCGGCGCTGGAAACCATCCACCAGACCTGCGTGGAGACCGGCACCCACCTCAATGAAGTGGCGCAGGTGGCCGGCGAACTGCAGCTGGGTTTCCTCGGCATGGGCTTCCAGCCGAAGTGGAAGCGCGATGAGATGCCGTGGATGCCGAAGGGCCGCTACAAGATCATGCGCGCGTACATGCCCAAGGTCGGCTCGCTCGGCCTGGACATGATGACCCGCACCTGCACGGTGCAGGTGAACCTGGACTACGCCACCGAAGCGGACATGGTGAAGAAGTTCCGCGTGTCGTTGGCGCTGCAACCGATCGCCACCGCGTTGTTCGCCGATTCGCCGTTCACCGAAGGCAAGCCGAACGGCTATCTGAGCTACCGCTCGCACATCTGGACCGACACCGATGCCGACCGCACCGGCATGCTCGACTTCGTGTTCGAGGATGGGTTCGGTTACGAACGCTATGTCGATTACCTGCTCGACGTACCGATGTATTTCTCCTACCGCGACGGCATCTACCACGACGCCAGCGGGCAGAGCTTCCGCGATTTCATGCAGGCCAGGCTGCCGGTGCTGCCGGGCGCGCTGCCGACGCTGCGCGACTGGTCGGACCACATGACCACTGCGTTCCCGGAAGTGCGCCTGAAGAAGTACCTGGAAATGCGCGGTGCCGATGGTGGCCCGTGGAGCCGCCTGTGTGCGCTGCCGGCGTTCTGGGTCGGCCTGCTGTACGACGACGCTGCGCTGGATGCCGCCTGGGACCTGGTGCGTGACTTCACCCTGGCCGAGCGCCATGCACTGCGCGACGGCGTGCCGAAGCATGCGATGAACCTGCCGTTCCGCAATGGCACCGTGCGTGATCTGGCCCGCGAAGCAGTGAAGATTTCCGTGGAAGGCCTCAAGCGCCGTGCGGCGCGCAATGCCGATGGCCAGGATGAAAGCAAGTTCCTGGATGTGCTGCAGGAGATCGTCGAGTCCGGCCTGACCCCGGCCGAACGCAAGCTGGCGCTGTTCCATGGCCGCTGGCACGGCGACGTCGATCCGGTGTTCCGCGAATTCGCGTACTGAGTGGATTGCGGTAGTTGGGGGGGGGGGGGGGGGGGGGGGGGGGGGGGGGGGGGGGGGGGGGGGGGGGGGGGGGGGGGGGGGGGGG
>NZ_JAPTFQ010000145.1:0-3503 GCF_030985535.1 Stenotrophomonas sp. Sm2128 | reverse complement strand
GGCGGGGGGGGGGGGGGGGGGGGGGGGGGGGGGGCCCGCCGCCCCCCCCCCCCCACGGCTGCGTGGCCCCGGTCATGACCCCAATCCACCGGCACGGTATCCTGCACGACGGAATCGAGTTCAGAGGTAGTCCATGGCGGGAGCCAAGCGCGGGTGTCTGTTCGTGGTAACGCTGGTGGTGGTGCTGGGCGCCGTCGTGGCCGGCGTGGGCGCGTGGTTCTTCTACCAGCAGACGCGTTTCGCCGATGCCCCGATCACCCCGACTGCCGAGAGCGTGGTCATCGCCAGCGGCGATGGCATGAACAGCGTGCTGCGCAAGCTGCGCGATGCCGGCGTGGACGAGGGCCAGGACACCCAATGGCAGCTGCTGGCGCGCCAGCTCGACGCCGCCGGCAAACTGAAAGTGGGCGAGTACGCGCTCAGCGCCGACCTGACCCCGCGCGAGCTGTTGCTGCGCATGCGCGCGGGCAAGGTGCTGCAGCACCGCGTCACCATCGTCGAGGGCTGGAACATCCGCCAGCTGCGTGCTGCGCTCAAGCGCGCCGAGCCGCTGCTGCACACCACCGACAATCTTGATGATGCCGCGCTGATGCAGCGCCTCGGCTTCGGTGGCCAGCATCCGGAAGGCCGCTTCCTGCCGGAGACCTATGTCTACCAGCGTGGCGACAGCGATCTGGACGTGCTCAAGCGCGCCCATGCCGCAATGGAAAAGGCGCTGGATGAGGCCTGGGAAAGCCGTGCGCCGGACCTGCCGATCAACACGCCCTACGAGCTGTTGACGATGGCCTCGATCATCGAGAAGGAAACCGCGCTGGCCAGCGAACGCCCGCAGATTGCCGGCGTGTTCATGCGCCGCCTGAAGATCGGCATGCGCCTGCAGACCGACCCGACCGTGATCTACGGCCTCGGTGCCGCGTATGACGGCAACATCCGCCGTCGCGACCTGACCACCGATACGCCCTACAACACCTACACCCGTGCCGGCCTGACCCCGACCCCGATCGCGATGCCCAGCCGCGACGCGCTGATGGCGGCCGCGCAACCCGCGGCGGGCGACGCGCTGTACTTCGTCGCGGTGGGCGATGGCAGCGGCGCGCACGTGTTCTCGCCCAGCCTGGACCAGCACAACGCCGCAGTCGCCCGCTACCTGCAGCAGCTGCGCCAGCAACGTACCCAGGAGACCCCGGCGCAATGAGTCCCGCGCTGCTTCGCCACCCGCGTTTCGTCAGCCTGGAAGGCGGCGAGGGCGCGGGCAAGACCACTGCCATCAATGCCATCCGTGACTGCCTGCGCAGCCACGGTCATGAGGTGGTACTGACCCGCGAGCCGGGCGGTACGCCGCTGGCCGAGCGCATCCGTGGCCTGGTGCTGAAGCCCGATGCCGAGATCGCCGCCGAACCGCTCAGCGCCGAAGCCGAGCTGCTGCTGGTGTTCGCCGCGCGCGCGCAGCATGTGCGCCAGGTGATCCAGCCGGCGCTGCAGCGCGGTGCCTATGTGCTGAGCGATCGTTTCACCGATTCCAGCTATGCCTACCAGGGCGGTGGCCGTGGCCTCGACCCGCAGTGGATTGCCGATCTGGAGCGCCGCGCGGTGGGCCTGCTGCCGGGCCTGACCCTGCTGCTGGACGTGGACGTGGCCGTCGGCCGGGCACGCGCCAATGGCCGTGACCTGTGGCCGGACCGCATCGAGAGCGAACAGGATGATTTCTTCCAGCGCGTGCGCGAAGTGTTCCGCAGCCGCGCACAGCAGGACCCGCAGCGCTTCGCGTTGATCGACGCCGGCCAGGAGCAGGCGCGCGTGGCCGCCGATGTGGTCGCGCGTGTCGAGCGCTGGCTGCAGGACGGGGAGGGCGCATGAGCACGTTTTCGCCTTGGCAGCAGCGCGCGTTCGACCAGACCGTGGCCGCGCTCGATGCGGGTCGCCTCGGCCATGGCCTGTTGATCTGCGGCCCGGCCGGGCTGGGCAAGCGCGAGGTGGCACTGGCGCTGGCCGACCACGTGCTGGCGCGCGGTGATGCCGCGCATGCCACGCGCACGCGCCAGCTGATCGCCGCCGGTACCCATCCGGACCTGCAGCTGGTCAGCTTCATTCCGAACAAGAGCGGCGACAAGCTGCGTACCGAGATCGTCATCGAGCAGGTGCGCGAGATCACCGACAAGCTGGCGCTGACCCCGCAGTACGGCGTCGCGCAGGTGGTGATCGTCGATCCGGCCGATGCGATCAACCGCTCGGCGGCCAACGCGCTGCTGAAGACGCTGGAAGAGCCGCAGCCCGGCCGCTACCTGTGGTTGATCAGCAGCGACCCGGCACGACTGCCGCAGACCATCCGCAGCCGTTGCCAGCGCCTGGAATTCAAGCTGCCGCCGCAGCACGAAGCGCTGGCCTGGCTGCAGCAGCAGGGCCACAGCGAAGCATCGGCGCGCGAAGCGCTGGACGCGGCGCGTGGCCATCCCGGGCAGGCCGACAACTGGCTGCGCGAAGACGGCCTGAGCCTGCGCCGCGAGGTAGGCCGCGAGCTGGAACAGCTGGCCGCAGGCAAGGCCGGCGCGGTGGAGCTGGCGCAGAAGTGGTGTGGTGATGACAACGCGGCGCTGCGCCTGCGCTTTGCCGCCGACCTGGCGCTGGCCCAGGCCAGCACCGATGCCTTGACCACGCCGGAGCGATTGCACAAGCTTGCAGCCTGGTTCGATGCGGCCAACCGCACCCGCGACCTGCTGCGCACCACGGTGCGTGCAGACCTTGCGGTGGTCGAGTTGCTGCTGGCCTGGAACAAGGTGAACGAGCGGCCTGCCGCAAGGGGAAATCGATGAGTGCCAGCAACGCCCGCCAGGGCATCCTGTCCCTGGCCGTGAAGGACAAAGCCGCGCTGTACAGCGCGTACATGCCATTCGTGAAGAACGGCGGCATCTTCGTGCCCACGCCCAAGCGCTACTTCCTGGGCGACGAGGTGTTCCTGCTGCTGACCCTGCCCGATTCCAGCGAGCGCCTGCCGGTGGCCGGCAAGGTGATCTGGGTGACCCCGGCCGGCGCACAGGGCAACCGCACCGCCGGCATCGGCGTGCAGCTGGCCGATGGTCCCGAAGGCGAGGGCGTGCGCCACAAGATCGAGACCCTGCTGGCCGGGCTGACCGGCTCGGACAAGCCGACCCACACGATGTGAGGTGGCGCCGGGCCATGCGGCTGCATGCCTCGAAACGCCCGTGAACACGAATGTGAAAAAGTGTTGACGGCCTCTGAAAAGCCCCTATAATGAGCGGCTCAGCAACACACCGGGCGGTTAGCTCAGCGGTAGAGCATTGCCTTCACACGGCAAGGGTCACAGGTTCGATCCCTGTACCGCCCACCAAATAAAGCCCTGATTTTTCAGGTGTTATGAAGAAGCCGGCCTTGAGCCGGCTTTTTCGTAACTGCACGGTAACAGCAGGGTTTAAATCACCCTCTTTCCGGTGATTTACCGATTGAGCGATGCCCGCAGTGCGCTGCTGCCGGATGCCCGCACGCCC
>NZ_JAPTFQ010000144.1:0-3601 GCF_030985535.1 Stenotrophomonas sp. Sm2128 | reverse complement strand
CCGGCACCTCGATCCGCCGTGACCGCAGGCAGTTGCCGGCCAACGGCCGGCACCGCCTCAGAACTTGCCTTCCTGGAAATCGACGAAGGCCTGCATCAGTTCCTGCCGCGTGTTCATCACGAACGGGCCATGGCGCATCACCGGTTCTCGCAACGGACGACCAGCCACCAGGATCAGCCGCGCACCCTCGCTGCCGGCCGACAGATGCAGCTGCTCGCCACCGCCCAGCACCGCCAGTTCCTGGCGGGCGACGTCGCGCGCCGCGTCCTGCTCACCCACCGTCACCGCACCTTCGAACACATACGCGAAGGCGTTGTGCCCTTCCGGCAAGGCATAGGTCCAGGCGCGATCCGGGGCCAGCGTGATGTCCAGGTACAGCGGATCGGTGGCCGGCTGCACGATCGGGCCCTGCGTGCCATCCACGTTGCCGGCGATCACCTTCACTTCCACGCCGGCGTCCGGCCGCACCACGGGAATGCGCTCGGGTGCGAACTCCTGGTACTTCGGCTCGGTCATCTTCTCTTTCGCCGGCAGGTTCACCCACAGCTGGAAGCCGCGCATCTGACCGCTTTCCTGCTCGGGCATTTCCGAATGCACCAGGCCACGGCCTGCGGTCATCCACTGCACGCTGCCCGGGGTAAGCAGGCCCTCGTTGCCGTGGTTGTCGCGATGCCGCATGCGCCCGTCGAGCATGTAGGTGACGGTCTCGAAACCGCGATGCGGATGCTCCGGGAAGCCGGCGATGTAGTCCTCGGCACGGTCGGTGCCGAATTCATCGAGCAGCAGGAACGGGTCCAGGTCAGGCAGCGTCGGGCCGCCGATGACGCGGGTCAGGCGCACGCCGGCACCGTCGGAGGTGGGCATGCCACGGATGGTCCGCAGTACGCGGACCGGTTCGGGAAAGCTCATGGCGACTCCTGTTGGATGGATGTCACTGAAGATGGACGCCACATGGCCGCACGCCAATGGACGGCGCCGCAACCGATTGTTCCATCCCTGATGTTCGCTGCATGTCAGCACAACAAGCGTACGACCAAAGTACTACCGCCGATTCGTCCTGTGCCAATTGACCCTGCCGAGGGCACGCGGGACTCTTTGACTGTCTTTCCGGGAGAGAGCACCTCATGAAAGGGTTTTCCAAAATAGGCTGGGCGGTACTCGCCCTGCTCGGCGCCTTCTGTCTGGGCACCGTGGCCCTGCGCCGCGGCGAACACATCAATGCCCTGTGGATCGTCGTCGCCGCCGTTTCGCTGTACCTGGTGGCCTACCGCTTCTACAGCCTGTTCATCGCCAACAAGGTGATGCAGCTGGATCCGACCCGGGCCACCCCGGCGGTGATCAACAACGATGGCCTGGACTACGTGCCGACCAACAAGCACGTGCTGTTCGGTCACCATTTCGCCGCCATTGCCGGTGCCGGCCCGCTGGTGGGACCGGTGCTGGCCGCACAGATGGGCTACCTGCCCGGCCTGCTGTGGCTGGTGGTGGGCGTGGTGCTGGCCGGCGCGGTGCAGGACTTCATGGTCCTGTTCCTGTCCAGCCGCCGCAACGGCCGCTCCCTGGGCGATCTTGTGCGGGAAGAGATGGGCCAGGTGCCCGGCACCATCGCGCTGTTCGGTGCGTTCCTGATCATGATCATCATCCTGGCGGTGCTGGCGATGGTGGTGGTCAAGGCGCTGGCCGAAAGCCCGTGGGGCATGTTCACGGTGATCGCGACGATGCCCATCGCGATCCTGATGGGCGTGTACATGCGCTACATCCGCCCCGGCAGGATCGGCGAGATTTCGGTGGTCGGCCTGATCCTGCTGCTGGCCGCGATCTGGTACGGCGGCAAGGTCGCCGCCGATCCGGTCTGGGGCCCGGCCTTCACCTTCACCGGCACCCAGATCACCTGGATGCTGATCGGTTACGGCTTCGTCGCCTCGGTGCTGCCGGTGTGGCTGCTGCTGGCCCCCCGCGATTACCTGTCGACCTTCCTCAAGATCGGCACCATCATCGCGCTGGCCGTCGGCATCCTGATTGTGATGCCGGAACTGAAGATGCCGGCGCTGACCCAGTTCGCTGCCAGTGGTGATGGCCCGGTGTGGAAGGGCGGCATGTTCCCGTTCCTGTTCATCACCATCGCCTGCGGTGCGGTCTCCGGTTTCCACGCGTTGATTTCCTCCGGCACCACGCCGAAGCTGCTGGCCAATGAAGCGCACATGCGCTACATCGGCTACGGCGGCATGCTGATGGAATCGTTCGTGGCGGTGATGGCGCTGGTGGCGGCCTCGATCATCGATCCGGGCATCTACTTCGCGATGAACAGCCCGGCGGCGGTGATCGGTGCCGATGCGGCCTCGGCGGCGCACTACATCACCAACACCTGGGGCTTCACCATCACGCCCGAGCAGCTGACCGCGACCGCGGCGGCCATTGGCGAGCCGACCATCCTGCATCGCGCAGGTGGCGCACCGACACTGGCGGTGGGCATCGCGCAGATCCTGCACGAAGCGATTCCCAGTGGCAGCGACGCGATGATGGCGTTCTGGTACCACTTCGCGATCCTGTTCGAAGCGTTGTTCATCCTCACGGCAGTCGACGCTGGCACCCGTGCCGGTCGCTTCATGCTGCAGGACCTGCTGGGCAATTTCGTGCCGGCCCTGAAGAAGACCGAATCGTGGACCGCCAACATCATCGGTACCGCCGGCTGCGTGGCGCTGTGGGGCTACCTGCTCTACACCGGCGTGGTCGATCCGTTCGGTGGCATCCAGACGCTGTGGCCGCTGTTCGGCATCTCCAACCAGATGCTGGCGGGTATCGCACTGATGCTGGGCACGGTGGTGCTGTTCAAGATGAAGCGTGACCGCTATGCGTGGGTGACGGCCGTGCCGGCCATCTGGCTGCTGATCTGCACCACCTACGCCGGCTTCATCAAGATCTTCGACAGCAATCCGGCGCAGGGCTTCCTGGCCCAGGCACACAAGTTCCAGGCCGCCCTCGCCAGCGACACCATCACGGCACCGGCCAAGTCGGTGGCGCAGATGAAGCAGATCGTGGTCAACGCCTACGTCAACACCGGCCTGACCGCGCTGTTCCTGCTGGTGGTGGGCGCAGTGCTGGTGTATTCGATCAAGACCATCCTGGCGGCCCGCCGCAATCCGCAGCGCAGCGACCGCGAGACCCCGTACGTGGCGCTGAAGCCGCATGAAATGGTGGATCTGTGATGAGCACGCAACTGGTTCCCGCCGGCCAGTACCAGGCACACCGCCGTATCTGGCGGCGCCTGGTGCAGACCGCACGACTGTGCTGTGGCATTCCTGATTACGACAACTACGTCCGGCACATGCTGGAAAAGCATCCGGACCAGGAGCCGATGGATTACAAGACGTTCTTCCGCGAGCGCCAGGAAGCGCGCTACGGCGGACGCAACGGTGGTCGCTGCTGTTGAGGTTCCAGGGTGGGTGCCGGGCTTGCAGCCCGGCGCCCGCAGAGGCCGGAGCAACGGCAACAGCTGAGGCGTCGGCTCTGGGTTTCTGTGTGCTTGGCGAGGTGGTGTCGGATGGCGGGGACGCCGTAAACCCATCCCTGGGGGCTTGGCCGCGGCATCCATGCCGCGGAC
>NZ_JAPTFQ010000143.1:0-3699 GCF_030985535.1 Stenotrophomonas sp. Sm2128 | reverse complement strand
GGGTAGAGTCGACTGTTAGTCGACTTCTATCGAGAGTCGACTGACAGTCGACTCTACCGGTGCAGGGCAGGGTGGACTGCTTGCGGTTCACCCCGCCAACCTGAACGGGGTACATGGAGGCCCCCCAGTAACGTTCCGGGATCAGGAACGGGCTTGACAGAAGGCGTTTGACTGCTTTCCTGGCAGGTTGCTACAATCGTCTGTCTCAGCAGGCCAGAATTTTGGCCTGCTTTAACATTTCCGCATCTCTGGCCGGATTTTCCGGCCACCAATCAGAAGAACCTACTGATGGCGACGATCAACCAGCTGGTCCGCAAGCCGCGGCAAGCGACCACCTACAAGAGTGCCTCGCCGGCGCTCGACAAGTGCCCGCAGCGCCGTGGCGTCTGCACCCGTGTCTACACCACCACCCCGAAGAAGCCGAACTCGGCTCTGCGCAAGGTTGCCAAGGTCCGCCTGACCAACCAGGAAGAAGTGATTTCCTACATCGGTGGTGAAGGCCACAACCTGCAGGAGCACTCCGTGGTCCTGATCCGCGGCGGTCGCGTCAAGGACCTGCCGGGTGTGCGTTACCACACCGTTCGTGGCTCGCTCGACGCCGCCGGCGTTGCCAAGCGTCGCCAGGCCCGTTCCAAGTACGGCGCCAAGCGTCCGAAGGCATAAGGAGAGAGCACTATGTCGCGTAAGGGTAATACTCCGCAGCGTTCCGTCCTGCCCGATCCGAAGCACGGAAGCGAAACCATCGCCCGCTTCATCAACATGGTCATGCAGAGTGGCAAGAAGTCCGTCGCCGAAAAGATCGTGTACGGCGCCATGGACGTGATCACCGAGAAGAACAGCAGCGCCAACGCCATTGAACTGGTGCAGAAGGCTCTGGACAACGTCGCTCCGGCGGTCGAAGTCAAGTCGCGCCGCGTCGGTGGTGCCACCTACCAGGTGCCGGTCGAAGTGCGTTCGTCGCGCAAGATGGCCCTGGCCATGCGCTGGCTGATCGACTCCGCGCGCAAGCGTGGTGAGAACACCATGCCGAAGAAGCTGGCTGCTGAACTGATCGACGCCTCGGAAAACCGTGGCGGCGCCATCAAGAAGCGCGAAGAAACCCACCGCATGGCCGAAGCCAACAAGGCATTCGCCCACTACCGCTGGTGAGTTTGACGGCCTTGTAAAACAGGCAGGGCAGCACCACTTCGGTGCGTGCTGCCTCGCGGTCCCAGAAGGACTGCGCCAATCCGAAGGCCGCCGAAAGGCGGCGTTCGGCCATCCGAAATCCAAGAAATCTGAGAGGCTCCCGTGGCCCGTTCCACTCCCATCGAGCGTTACCGTAACTTCGGCATCATGGCTCACATCGATGCCGGCAAGACCACCACGTCCGAGCGCATCCTGTTCTACACCGGCAAGAGCCACAAGATCGGTGAAGTGCATGACGGCGCCGCCACCATGGACTGGATGGAGCAGGAGCAGGAGCGTGGCATCACGATCCAGTCCGCTGCCACCACCGCGTTCTGGAAGGGCATGGACAAGTCCCTGCCGGAGCACCGCTTCAACATCATCGACACCCCCGGGCACGTCGACTTCACCATCGAAGTGGAGCGCTCGCTGCGCGTGCTCGACGGTGCCGTCTTCGTCCTGTGCGCCGTCGGTGGCGTGCAGCCGCAGTCGGAAACCGTGTGGCGCCAGGCCAACAAGTACCACGTGCCGCGCATCGCGTTCGTCAACAAGATGGACCGCACCGGTGCCAACTTCCAGAAGGTCGTCGGCCAGCTGAAGGCCAAGCTGGGCGCGGTTGCCGTGCCGATGCAGCTGCCGATCGGCGCTGAAGACAACTTCAAGGGCGTCGTCGACCTGCTGAAGATGAAGGCCATCCACTGGGATGAGGCTTCGCAGGGCATGAAGTTCGAGTACAGCGACATCCCGGCCGATCTGCAGGCGGCTGCGGAAGAGGCTCGCCAGTTCATGGTCGAGACCGCTGCCGAAGCCAGCGAAGAGCTGATGGAAAAGTACCTGGGCGGCGAAGAGCTGGCCGAGGCCGAAATCATCAACGCCCTGCGTACCCGTACCCTGGCGACCGAGATCGTGCCGATGTACTGCGGCTCGGCCTTCAAGAACAAGGGCGTGCAGGCCATGCTGGACGGCGTGATCCAGCTGCTGCCGTCGCCGGTCGACGTGCCGGACGTGAAGGGCGTGGACGTTGACGACGACACCGTCGAAATGACCCGCAAGTCCGACGACAAGGCTCCGTTCTCGTCGCTGGCCTTCAAGATCATCACCGACCCGTTCGTCGGCGCGCTGACCTTCTTCCGTGTCTACTCGGGCACCCTGAACGGTGGCGACACCGTGCTGAACTCGGTGAAGGGCAAGAAGGAGCGCATCGGCCGCATCCTGCAGATGCACTCGAACAACCGCGAGGAAATCAAGGAAGTTCTGGCCGGTGACATCGCCGCTGCCGTGGGCCTGAAGGACACCACCACCGGTGACACCCTGTGCGCCGTGGACGCCCCGATCATCCTGGAGCGCATGACGTTCCCGGAGCCGGTGATCTCGATGGCCGTCGAGCCGAAGACCAAGTCGGACCAGGAAAAGATGGGTCTGGCCCTGGGCCGTCTGGCGCAGGAAGATCCGTCGTTCCGCGTCAAGACCGACGAAGAATCCGGCCAGACCATCATCTCGGGCATGGGCGAGCTGCACCTGGACATCATCGTCGACCGCCTGAAGCGCGAGTTCAACGTTGAAGCCAACGTCGGCGCGCCGCAGGTGGCCTACCGCGAAACCATCACCCTGGCCGACGTCAAGTCGGACTACAAGCACGCCAAGCAGTCCGGTGGTAAGGGTCAGTACGGTCACGTCGTGATCGAACTGTCGCCGATCACCGCTGCAGACCGTGCCGATCCGAAGCTGGCTCCGGCCATCAAGGACGACTTCCTGTTCATCAACGACATCACCGGCGGCGTGATCCCGAAGGAATTCATTCCGTCGGTTGAAAAGGGCCTGCGCGAAACCATCACCAGCGGTCCGCTGGCTGGCTTCCCGGTCGTGGACGTCAAGGTGAAGCTGGTGTTCGGTTCGTACCACGACGTCGACTCCTCGGAAATGGCGTTCAAGCTGGCTTCGTCGATGGCCTTCAAGCAGGGCTTCGCCAAGGCCAAGCCGGTGCTGCTGGAGCCGATCATGAAGGTCGAGATCGTGACCCCGGAGGATTACCAGGGTGACGTGATGGGCGACGTCAGCCGTCGTCGCGGCGTGCTGCAGGGTTCCGACACCACCGGTGACGGTTCGGCCAGCATCATCAACGCGATGATCCCGCTGGGTGAAATGTTCGGCTACGCCACTGCGCTGCGTTCGCAGACCCAGGGCCGCGCCACCTTCACCATGGAATTCGATCACTACGAGCCGGCTCCGACCAACATCGCCGAAGCCGTCATGAAGAAGGGCTGAGCCTCGCTCAGCCTCTCTTGAAACCACTTACGAACAATCAAGGTATAGAACAATGGCAAAGGGTAAGTTCGAGCGCACCAAGCCGCACGTCAACGTCGGCACCATCGGTCACGTCGATCACGGCAAGACCACGCTGACCGCCGCACTGACCAAGATCGGTGCCGAGCGCTTCGGTGGCGAGTTCAAGGATTACTCCTCGATCGACGCCGCTCCGGAAGAAAAGGCTCGTGGTATCACGATCTCGACCGCGCACGTCGAATACGAATC
>NZ_JAPTFQ010000142.1:0-4022 GCF_030985535.1 Stenotrophomonas sp. Sm2128 | reverse complement strand
ATCTGTCAGAGGTGGGGCGGTGTCGGAGTGCGGGGTGTCAGCCGCATGGATGCGGCTGCCAAGCTTACAGGGACGTACTTGCAGCGCCCCCGCACTCCGACACCGCCAGCCCACGGAATGCATGCTGTTGCCGCTGCTTCGGCTTTTGCCGTTGACGTTGATTGCAGCAGGTGCAGGGCTGCAAGCCCTGCCGAAAACCCCTTACCGCACTTGCTCCTGCTTGCGCACGATCGCCATCGCAATCTCCAGCGACTGCTCGTAGTTCAACCGTGGGTCCACCGTCGAACGATACGCGCGCTCCAGGTCACGCTCGGTCAGTTCGCGCGCACCACCGGTGCATTCGGTCACGTCCTCGCCGGTCAGTTCCAGGTGCACGCCACCCAGGCGCGTGCCCGCGGCCGCATGCAGATCAAACGACATCTCCACTTCGCCACGCACATTGTCGAAGCGACGCGTCTTGAAGCCATTGGCAGTGCTTTCGGTGTTGCCATGCATCGCATCGCACACCCACAGCACGCGGCGGCCATCACGCTTGACGGCATCCAGCAGCGGCGGCAGCTTCTCGGCGATCTGCGCCGCACCCATGCGGTGGATGAAGCTCAGTCGACCCGGTTCGTCGTGCGGGTTGAGCACATCGATCAGGCGCAGCAGCTGGTCCGGCGTCACCGACGGGCCGACCTTGATCGCAATCGGATTGCGCACGCCACGCAGGTATTCCACGTGCGCGCCATCCAGCGCAGCCGTGCGCATGCCGATCCACGGGTAATGCGTGCTCAGGTTCAACCAGCCCTGCTGGCGCGGCACCTGGCGGGTCAGCGCCTGCTCGTAGGGCAGCAGCAGTGCTTCATGCGAGGTGTAGAAGTCGATGCGGTTGAGGTTGTGCACGCGGGCCCCGGCCAGGGTCTCCATGAAGTGCACCGCATCGCCGATCGAGGCCACCATCTTCTGGTAATCGGCCGCCAGCGGCGAGTGGCTTACCCACTCCAGGTTCCAGTATTCGGGGTGGTGCAGGTCGGCGAAACCACCGTCGATCAGCGCACGCACGAAGTTCATCGTCATCGCCGAATGGGCGTGGGCCTGCAGCATCCGCTTCGGATCCGGCAGACGCGCTGCTTCAGTGAAAGCGGGGGCGTTGATCACATCGCCGCGGTAGCTCGGCAGGGTCACGCCGTCGCGGGTCTCGGTATCGGCCGAACGCGGCTTGGCGTACTGGCCGGCGAAGCGGCCGACGCGGATCACCGGCTGGCGCAGGCCGTGCACCAGCACCAGGCTCATCTGCAACAGTACCTTCAGCCGGTTGGAGATGGTGCCCGATTCGCAGTCGCTGAAGTTCTCGGCGCAGTCGCCGCCCTGCAGCAGGAAGCGCTTGCCTTCCTGGGCCTCGGCCAGCTGCTGCTTCAGCGCCAGGATCTCCCATGAGGTGACCAGCGGTGGCAGCCGCTTAAGCTCGTGCAGGGCCGCCTCCAGGGCTACCGGGTCGGGATAGGTCGGCATCTGCAGCGCGGTCTTGCCCCGCCAGCTCTCCGGCGACCAGGCAGCGCCGGCGGCGGTCGCGGCGGGATCGGGCACGGGCGGAACGGCGGACAGGCTCATTGCAGACTTCCGGGATGGGGGGCGGTCATGGTCGCAGAGCCGGCCGCTGACGCAAAGGGCCGGTCCGGCCTACCGGCTCGCCTGAACGGCAGAGAAAGGCCGACGCCAGCAGCCAGATCCTGCATGGTCAGCCGCCCGGGACAGGCGCATGATTTGTTACGGAGTAACACTTCAATGTCATGGACCGGCCCCTTCCACATCCAGCCGCCACCTCTCCCACCATGAAGCCCTCGCCCCTCGCTACCGGCATCACCTTCGCCCTGGCCCTGGCCAGCCTGCCCGCCTTCGCCTCGGCAGCCGACGCCCCCGCTTCGTCCGTCAAGGATCTGGATGCGGTCACCGTCCACGCCCAGCTCGACCAGGCCCGCAACACGCTGTCGCCGGACATCGGCAGCAGCCAGTACCAGATCACCGCCGAGGACATCCAGAAGCAGCCGCTGGGTGCCTCCGCGCCACTCAGCCAGGTACTGCTGCAGGCCCCTGGCGTGGTCCAGGACTCCTATGGCGGCGTGCATGTGCGTGGCGACCACGCCAACCTGCAGTACCGCATCAACGGCGTGCTGCTGCCCGAATCGATCTCCGGCTTCGGCCAGACCCTGGACGCGCGCACCATCAAGAGCATCCGCCTGATGGACGGCGCACTGCCGGCGCAGTTCGGCGAGCGCACCGCAGCGGTGGTCGACATCACCACCCGCAACGGTGCCGAGCTGGGCAATGGCGGCAGCGCGGGGCTGACCACCGGCTCGTTCGGCAAGATCAATCCGAACGCCTCCTGGTGGGGCAACCAGGGGCGCTGGAGCTGGTTCCTGACCGGCAACTACGACCAGCATGAGGTCGGCCTGGAGAACCCCACCAACTCGCGCAAGCCGCTGCACGACGATACTCACCAGGGAAAGGCCTTCGCCGACCTCACCTACCTGGTCAACGACAACACCCGCCTGAGTGTGTTCGCCGGTTTCGCCAACAACCGCTTCCAGATCCCGGTCAACCCGGGCCAGACGCCACAGTTCGGATATCTGGACACCACCACCTTCGACTCCAGCCAGCTGGATGAGACCCAGCGCGAGACCACCCGCTTCGGCATGCTGGTGCTGCAGGGCACGCTGGGCAGCACCGCGTACCAGCTATCGGCCGGACAGCGCTACAGCGACGTGGCGTTCAACCCGGACGTGGTGGGCGACCTGGTGTTCAGCGGCGTCGCCTCGCAGGTCCAGCGCAGCAACCGCGCCAACACCCTGCAGGCCGACTTCTCAACGCCGTTGGGCAACGACCACACGCTGCGCTATGGCCTGTACGGCAATTACGAGAACGCGCGGGCCAGCAGCAACAGCTGGGTGTTCCCGGTTGATGACGGCGGCCAGCAGTCCGGCACGACACCGCTGTTGATCCCCGACCGCAGCGCGTTCCACGCCAGTACGCTGGCACTGTACGTACAGGACGAGTGGAAGATCGGCGACGACTGGACCGTGAACTACGGCCTGCGTGGCGACCGCTACAAGGCCTTCGGCCGCACCGAAGGCCAGCTCAGCCCGCGCGTGGGCGTGGTCTGGAATGCCAGCGACAGCACCACCGTGCACGCCGGCTATTCGCGCTACTTCACGCCACCGGCCAGCGAGTTGATTGCCAGCAGCGACATCGCGCTGTACGACGGCACCACCAACCAGCAGCCCAGCGGCGGCAACAACACGCCGCTGGCCGAGCGCAGCGACTACTACGACATCGGCGTCTCGCAGCAACTGGGCGAGCACCTGACCCTGGGCCTGGACGCGTATGACCGACGCGTCGCACGCCTGCAGGACGAAGGCCAGTTCGGCGCTGCCTACATCTATTCGACCTTCAACTACCGCCGTGGTCACATCCGCGGCCTGGAGTTCAGCGCCGACTACAGCAACGGTCCTTTCAGCGCCTACTTCAACGCCGCGCTGAACAAGGCCATTGGTACCGACGTCATCACCAGCCAGTACAACCTCGATCCGGAAGCGCTGGCCTATGTGGCCAACCACTGGATCCACCTCGACCACGACCAGAAGCTGACATCATCGGGTGGTCTCAGCTACGCCTTCGCCGGACACAACCGGATCGGTGCCAACTACGTGTTCGGCAGCGGCCTGCGTTCGGACATCGAAGGCGTACCCAACGGCGGCGAGCTGCCGTCGTACCTGCAGGTGAACCTCAGCGCCGGGCACGACTTCAATGCCGATAGCGGCCATCCATTGCACGTCCAACTGGCCGTGATCAACGCACTGGATCGCAGCTACCAGCTGCGCGACGGTGGCGGTGTCGGCGTCTTCGCCCCGCAGTGGGGACCGCGCCGAGGTGCTTACCTGAGCCTGCAGCAGGACTTCTGAGGTAGTGGGGGGGGGGGGGGGGGGGGGGGGGGGGGGGGGGGGGGGGGGGGGGGGGGGGGGGGGGGGGGGGGGGGGGGGGGG
>NZ_JAPTFQ010000141.1:0-4205 GCF_030985535.1 Stenotrophomonas sp. Sm2128 | reverse complement strand
GGCGCCCCCCCCCCCCCCCCGGGCCCCGCGAAAAGAAAACGCCCGCTTTCGCGGGCGTTTTTCTTACTTCTTTTCCTCGGCCGCCGCCGGCTTGAACTCGGTGCGGCAGTCCACGCGGATCTGCTCGCCGGTGCTGCGCCAGACAAAGGTGCGGCAATGACGGTTGCCGTCCTGGCTGTCGTTCACCGCGACCGCATAGAACGACTCGATGATCTCGTCACGCGTGACCGTGCCGTCGCCGTTCCAGTCCATGTCCTTCTGCTCGATGCCCTGGGTGATGGCGATGTTGGCGTACCAGGCATAGCCCAGCCACGCCAGCACGATCAGCACCAGGGCCAGCAGCGCCTTGCGACGCGGGCTGAACTTGCCGCGCAGGATCATGGCACGCGCCGGATGGTGGCGCCGAGCGAAGACAGCTTCTCTTCGATGTTCTCGTAGCCACGATCAAGGTGGTAGATGCGGTCGATGGTGGTATCGCCGCTGGCCATCAGGCCGGCCAGGATCAGCGAGGCCGACGCACGCAGGTCGGTCGCCATCACCGGTGCGCCGCTCAGGTGCTCGCTGCCACGCACGATGGCGGTGTGGCCTTCGACCTGGATGTCCGCGCCCAGGCGCAGCAGTTCGTTGACGTGCATGAAACGGTTCTCGAAGATCGTTTCGTTGATCACGCCCACGCCATCGGCCACGCAGTTGAGCGCCATGAACTGCGCCTGCATGTCGGTCGGGAATGCCGGGTACGGCGCGGTGGTCAGGTTGACCGCCTTCGGCCGCCTGCCCTGCATGTCCAGGGTGATGCTGTCGTCGGTGGTCTCGATCTTCGCACCGGCCTCGACCAGCTTGGACAGCACCGCGTCCATGGTGTTCGGGCGCGCACGGTTGACCGTGACCTTGCCACCGGTCATCGCCGCGGCCACCAGGAAGGTGCCGGTCTCGATGCGGTCGGGCAGCACTTCGTGGCGGCCACCGGACAGGCGCTCGACGCCCTCGATCACCAGGCGGGCGGTGCCCAGGCCTTCGATCTTCGCGCCCAGCGCGATCAGGCAGTGCGCCAGGTCGGTCACTTCCGGTTCCATCGCGCAGTTGTCGAGGACGGTGGTCCCTTCAGCCAGCACCGCGCCCATCAGCACGTTCTCGGTGCCGGTGACGCTGACCATGTCGAAGGTGAAGTGGCCCCCCTTCAGGCGCTTGGCGCTGGCCTTGATGAAGCCGTTCTCGACCACGATCTCGGCGCCCAGCGCCTGCAGGCCCTTGATGTGCTGGTCGACCGGTCGCGAGCCGATCGCGCAGCCGCCCGGCAGCGACACTTCGGCGGCGCCGAAGCGGGCCAGCAGCGGACCCAGCACCAGGATCGAGGCGCGCATGGTCTTGACCAGCTCATACGGTGCGACGTGCTGGTTGACCGGACGCGGGTCGACCACGATCGCGCTGCCGCGCGACAGCGTGCCCTGGTCGATGGTGACCTTGGCGCCCAGCTCGCCCAGCAGCTTCACCGTGGTGACCACGTCGTGCAGGTGCGGCACGTTGGTGATCTCCACCGGCGCATCGGCCAGCAGGGTCGCGCAGAGAATGGGGAGGACGGCGTTCTTGGCGCCGGAGATGCTCACTTCACCGTGCAGCGCAGCGCCGCCGGTCACAACGATCTTGGCCATGTATTCGGGATCTTCTGCGGTTCAGCCGGCTTCGGCCGGGGTCACGGTTTTCAGCGCCAGCGCGTGGATCGCGCCGCCCATCAGGTCGCCCAGGGTGGCATACACCATGCGGTGGCGGGCCAGCGGCATCTTGCCGGCGAAGGCCTCGCAGACCACGGTCGCTTCGAAATGCACGCCGTCGTCGCCCTGCACGTCGGCGCGGGCGCCGGGCAGGCCGGTTTCGATCAGATTGCGGATGGTGTCGGCGTCCAACGGGCTTTCCTAATAAAATGTGGGTCCATTCTACTTCCGCTGCGTGGCGTCCGCATGGCCGAATCCCTGTTGCCCCCCCGTTCCGTCGACCCTGCCGGCCTGGTTGCCAGTGGCCGCCGCGTGTTCGAGATCGAGCGGCAGGCCCTGGATGCCGTGGCCGACCGCCTCGGCGAGGCCTTCCAGCAGGCCTGCCAGGCGATCCTGGCCAGCCGCGGGCGGGTGGTCGCCACCGGCATGGGCAAGTCCGGGCATATCGCGCGCAAGATCGCCGCCACCCTGGCCTCTACCGGTACGCCGGCGTTCTACGTGCACCCCGGTGAAGCCGGCCACGGCGACCTGGGCATGATCACCGAGGACGACGTCGTGCTGGCCCTGTCCTACTCGGGCGAATCGGACGAGGTGCTGATGCTGCTGCCGGTGCTCAAGCGCCAGGGCAACCTGCTGATCTCCATGACCGGCCGCCCGCAGTCCAGCCTGGCCGCCGCCGCCGACATCCATCTGGATGTGAGCGTGCCGGCCGAGGCCTGCCCGCTGGCGCTGGCACCCACTTCCAGCACCACCGCCTCGCTGGCGATGGGCGATGCACTGGCCGTGGCCCTGCTCGATGCACGTGGCTTCACCGCCGATGACTTCGCCCGCTCGCACCCGGCCGGCAGCCTCGGCCGTCGCCTGCTGCTGCACATCACCGACGTCATGCACACCGGCGACGACCTGCCCAGCGTGGGCGCCGACGCCAGCCTCAGCGAGGCGCTGGTGGAAATGAGCCGCAAGCGGCTGGGCATGACCGCCGTGGTTGACGCCGACGGCGTGCTGATCGGGCTGTTCACCGACGGCGACCTGCGCCGTGCGCTGGACAGTGCGCTGGACGTGCGCACGGCGAAGATCGCCGACGTGATGACCCGCAACCCGCGCACCATCGGCGCCGACCAGCTGGCGGTCGAGGCCGCCCGCCTGATGGAGACCCACAAAATCACCGGCCTGATCGTGGTTGATGGCCAGGGCCGCGCGGTTGGCGCGCTGAACATTCATGACCTGTTGCGGGCCCGGGTGGTTTAACCGACAGTCCGTAGACCCCATTCAGTCTGTAACGCCGCACCCGCCCATAACGAGCCTGCCGCCCTGATGCCCTGGTCCCCCCTGCCCGCCTTCCCCGCCCACCTGCATGCCGCTGCGGCCCAGATCCGCCTGGCCTGCTTCGACGTGGACGGCACCCTCACCGACGGTCGGCTGTACTACGACAAGGACGGCAACGAGAGCAAGGCGTACTTCGTGCAGGATGGCCTGGGCCTGAAACTGCTGCAGCAGCACGGTATCCACCCCGTGCTGATCACCGCGCGCAACAGCCAGTCCGCGCTCAAGCGCGGCGCCGACCTCGGCATCGACACCCAGATCGCCGTGGGCGACAAGCTGGCCAGCGTGCAGGCGCTGTGTGCGCAGCACGGGATCGGCCTGGAACAGGTGGCGTTCATGGGCGATGACCTGCCCGATCTGGCGCCGCTGGGTGCGGTCGGCCTTGCGGTGGCCCCGGCCAATGCCCATCCGTGGATCGCCGAACGCGTGCATTGGCAGACCCGCGCCGAGGGTGGCCGTGGCGCCGCGCGCGAGCTGTGCGACATCCTGCTGGCCGCCCAGGGCCGCGCGGATGCGGTGCTGGCGAGGTTTGGCGCATGAACCTGCCCACCTTGAACTGGCGCACCGTGCTCGGCATCAGCCTGCTGCTGGCCGCCCTGCTGAGCAGCTGGGCGGCGCTGCGCAACCGCGACAAGGGTCCAGCCACGGGGGGCCAGGAAATCGGCGTGGATTACATCCTGCATGACTTCCAGATCGTTGCCCTGGATGAGCACGGCAAGGAATCGACCACCCTGCGCGCACCGCGGCTGGAACGCCAGCGCGGCGACCAGACCATCAACATCGCCACCCCGCTGTTCGAGATGCCGGACAAGGATGGCAAGCACTGGACGCTGCGTGCCGAGACCGGCTGGCTCAGCGCCAAGGGCGACGAGATGAAGCTGCGCGGCAAGGTTGCCGGCGACAGCCCGGCGGGCCCGGGTGTGGTGCCGACCACCTTCCGCACCGACCACCTGGACGTGTTCCCGAAGGAGAGCCGCGCCCGTACCGACGCCCTGGTGACCATGACCCGCCCGGGCATGGAACAGTCCGGCGTCGGCTTCGAAGTGGATTCGAAGAACAACACGTATCATTTCCTCAGCCAGTCCAAGGGCCGTTACACGCCCAGACGCTGATTCCGCCGCCAGCCCGCGACGTCTCCGGACAGGCGCAGGGCCGGCAGCCCCACCCTCCGCC
>NZ_JAPTFQ010000140.1:0-4318 GCF_030985535.1 Stenotrophomonas sp. Sm2128 | reverse complement strand
AGACAGGGCCAGCGGCCGGCACCCCGCAGGCATCAGTAGCGGTAGTGGTCCGGCTTGAACGGGCCTTCCACCGGCACGCCGATGTAGTCGGCCTGTTCCTGGCTCAGGGTGGTCAGCTTCACGCCGATCTTTTCCAGGTGCAGGCGGGCCACTTCCTCGTCCAGCTTCTTCGGCAGCAGGTAGACCTTCTTCTCGTAGCTGTCCTTGTTCGCCCACAGGTCGATCTGTGCCAGGGTCTGGTTGGCGAAGCTGTTGGACATCACGAAGCTCGGGTGGCCGGTGGCGCAGCCCAGGTTCACCAAGCGGCCTTCGGCCAGCAGGAAGATCGCGTTGCCGTTCGGGAAGATGTACTTGTCCACCTGCGGCTTGATGTTGACGTGCTTGATGCCGGCGAACGACACCAGCGCATCGACCTGGATCTCGTTGTCGAAGTGGCCGATGTTGCAGACGATGGCCTGGTCCTTCATCGCGCTCAGGTGCTCGATGCGGATGATGTCCTTGTTGCCGGTGGTGGTGACGTACAGGTCGGCACGGCCCAGGGTCGATTCGATGGTGTTGACTTCATAGCCTTCCATCGCCGCCTGCAGGGCGCAGATCGGGTCGATCTCGGTGACGATCACGCGCGCGCCGTAGGCACGCAGCGAGGCCGCGCAGCCCTTGCCGACGTCGCCGTAACCGCAGACCACGGCCACCTTGCCGGCCAGCATCACGTCCATCGCGCGCTTCAGGCCGTCGGCCAGCGACTCGCGGCAGCCGTACAGGTTGTCGAACTTGCTCTTGGTGACCGAGTCGTTGACGTTGATCGCCGGGATCAGCAGGGTGCCGGCCTGGGCCAGCTGGTACAGGCGGTGCACGCCGGTGGTGGTCTCTTCGGAGACGCCCTTCCAGTCCTTGACCACGCGGCCCCAGTAACCCGGGCGTTCCTTGGCGACGCGCTTGAGCAGGTTCTTGATGACCTGTTCTTCGTGCGAGGAGGAGGCGGTGTTGACCCAGTCGCTGCCGTTTTCCAGCTCGTAGCCCTTGTGGATCAGCAGGGTCACGTCACCGCCGTCGTCCACCACCAGCTCCGGGCCGGTCAGGGTGCCATCGGCCAGGGTGAAGGTCAGCGCGTCCAGGGTGCAGTCCCAGTACTCTTCCAGGGTCTCGCCCTTCCAGGCAAACACCGGGGTGCCGGTGGCCGCAATGGCGGCAGCGGCGTGGTCCTGGGTCGAGAAGATGTTGCACGAGGCCCAGCGCACGTCGGCGCCGATGTCCTTCAGGGTCTCGATCAGCACCGCGGTCTGGATGGTCATGTGCAGCGAGCCGGTCACGCGCACGCCCTTCAGCGGCAGCTCGGCCTGGTACTTGCGGCGGATCGACATCAGGCCCGGCATTTCGTGCTCGGCGATGTCCAGTTCCTTGCGGCCCCAGTCGGCCAGCGTGATATCGCGGATCTTGTAGTCACCTTCGGTGGAGAAGGTCTTGGCAACAGCGTTCATTCGTGTGCTCCGGTTGTGGACGAGCGGGTGCTCGCATCTAGCCGGGCGCCGTTGTTACAAAGCCACCTTACCGAGCCTGGCCGGGCCTCGTGGGATCCGGTCGCAGCGCCCCTCGGCAGGGGAGAACCCCCATTATATCGCGGCCCCGGCATGACATCGGCATGACCCAACCATCGGCAGATGGGGCCGCGTGCACGGCCTGTTAAGGTCGGTGTTTTCACGCATCACACAGGTGGAACGATGAGCATGCACGCGCGCCGCACACGGCGCTGGACCGGCCTGGTCCTGTCGATGGGGCTGCTGGCGGTGGCCCCGCTGGCTTGGGCGGCCGCCTCGCAGCCAGCTCCGGCGCAGGCGCAGGGCGTCAATGGCTACGAACTGCCATCGGCCGCACTGCAGGCAGTGGTCGACGCCCCGCGCGCGCCGTCGTTGTTCCTGTCGCCGCGCCGCGACGTGGCCGCGATGATGCAGATGCCGTCGCTGCCTTCGATCCAGGTGGTGGCGCAGCCGGAACTGAAGCTGGCTGGCCTGCGCATCAACCCGCGCACGTTCTCCGACAGCCGCTTCAGCTTCGGCGAGAAGCTGTGGCTGATGAACGTGGCCGACGGCAAGGAGCGGCAGATCAGCGGCCTGCCGGCCAAGCTGTCGATCGCCAGTGTGATGTGGTCGCCGGACCAGAAGTGGCTTGCCTTCAACCAGGTCGACGCTGCCAGTGGCGCCAATGAACTGTGGCTGGTGGACGTGGCCGGCGGCAGCGCCCGCCGCTTGGTTGCCGGCCTGAACACGGTGATCGGCAGCGGCTACCAGTGGTTGCCGGACAGCCGCGGCCTGGTGGTGTTCACGCGCCCGGCCAACCTCGGTGCGGCCCCGGCCGCCGATGGCATTCCGACCGGCCCGGCCGTGCAGCAGACCAGCCAGGGCGGCGGCGTGGTGTCGATCCGTACCTACCAGGACCTGCTGAAGAACGAGGCCGACGCACGCCAGTTCGACTACTACGCCACTACCCAGCCAATGGAAGTCGGCCTGGATGGCAGCACCCGCGCGATCGGCGCGGCCGGCATCTTCATGGGCTTCTCGGTGTCGCCGGATGGCCGCTTCGTGCTGCGCCAGCCGGTGCAGCGCCCGTACTCCTACGTGGTGCCGGTGAGCAGTTTCCCGCGCCGCATCGAAGTGATCGACCGTGCCAGCGGCAAGCTGGTGCACACCGTCGCCGTTCGCCCGCTGGTGGAAGGGCTGCCGACCGGCAACGATGCCGAAGTGACCGGCGTGCGCGACATCCGCTGGCGCGGTGATGCCGACGCCACTCTGGTCTGGGCCGAAGCGCAGGACGGCGGCGACCCGAGCAGGGAGGCCAAGGTGCGCGATGCGGTGCTGATGCAGGCCGCGCCGTTCGACAAACCGCCAGTCACCCTGGCCCAGCTTGGCAGCCGTCTGGCCGGCATCAGCTGGGGCCGCGGTGACCTGGCCCTGCTGACCGAATCGTGGTGGAAGACCCGCAGGACCAAGACCTGGCTGATCGCCCCGGACAACGCCGGTGCCGAGCCGCGCCTGCTGTGGGATCGTGACGCGCAGGACCGCTATGCCGATCCGGGCCGGCCGCTGCTGGCCAGTGACGAGCGGGGCCGTTCGCTGCTGCAGACCAGCCCCGATGGCAGCAGCCTGTACCTGGCCGGTGCCGGTGCTTCGCCGGAAGGCGACCGTCCGTTCGTGGACCGCTTCGACATCGCCACGGGCAAGGCAACGCGCCTGTTCCACTCGCAGGCGCCGAGCTATTCGCTGCCGGTGGCGTTGCTGGACGACCAGGCCAGCTCGCTGCTGCTGAGCCGCGAGAGCCCGGATGAGCCGGCCAACTTCTACGTGCAGTCGCTGGCCGATGCCGGTGCTGCACCGCGCGCGCTGACCCATTTCGCGCACCCGCTGCCGCAGTTGAAGGGCATGCAGAAGGAGCAGATCCGCTACAAGCGCAAGGATGGGGTCGACCTGACCGCGACCCTGCTGCTGCCGCCGGGCTACGACCCCAAGCGGGACGGCCCGCGGCCGCTGCTGATGTGGGCCTACCCGGGTGAGTTCAAGAGCGCGGCTGCGGCCAGCCAGGTGACCGATTCGCCGTACCGCTTCAACGCGGTCAGCTACTGGGGCCCGCAGGCGTTCCTGGCCAAGGGCTATGTGGTGCTGGCCAGCCCGTCGATGCCGATCATCGGTGAGGGCGACAATGAGCCGAACGACACCTACATCGAACAGCTGGTGGCCAACGCGCAGGCAGCGGTGGATGAGGTGGTGCGCCGTGGCGTGACCGATCGCGATCACATCGCCATCGGCGGCCATTCCTACGGTGCGTTCATGACCGCCAACCTGCTGGCACACACCCGCCTGTTCAAGGCCGGCATCGCCCGCAGCGGCGCCTACAACCGCACGCTCACCCCGTTCGGCTTCCAGGCCGAGGAACGCAACTACTGGCAGGCACAGGAGGTCTACCAGAAGATGGCGCCGTTCAACTACGCCGACAGGATCAAGGATCCGATCCTCTTCATCCACGGCGTGGACGACAACAACTCCGGCACCTTCCCGATCCAGAGCGAGCGCATGTTCGCCGCTGTGAAGGGCCTGGGCGGCACCGCGCGGCTGGTGATGCTGCCCAACGAATCGCATGCCTACCGCGCACGCGAATCGATCATGACCATGCTGGCCGAGAGCGAGCGCTGGCTGGAGCAGACCATCGGCCCGGCCGAGCAGGGCAAGGCGAAGAAGAAGCGCTGACGTGACCCGGTAGTGGGGGGGGGGGGGGGGGGGGGGGGGGGGGGGGGGGGGGGGGGGGGGCGGGGGGGGGGGGGGGGGGGGGG
>NZ_JAPTFQ010000013.1:0-72019 GCF_030985535.1 Stenotrophomonas sp. Sm2128 | reverse complement strand
CTAAAATAAAAATGGGTCCACAGCGGTTTTCCCCGGAAAAAGGTATTTGACCCCAAAAGCAATTCCAAAAGATCGCGGAAAACTGTCGAAGGCGGGGCGGTGCCGGAGTGTGGGGTGTCAGCCGCATGGATGCGGCTGCCAAGCCTACAGGGACGTACTTGCGGCGTCCCCGCACTCCGGCACCGCCCCGCCCAACCACGGAATGCACGCTGTTGCTCTTGCGGTTGACGTTGCTTCGGCGGGTGCAGGGCGAAGCCCTGCAAAGAACCCACTACTCCTGCGGATCGCGGGTGATGTGGATGTCGGTCGGGGTCGACAGCGGAATGTTCCGCTCGGCCAGGATCTGCAGCAGGCTGAAGTACAGATCGCTGCGGGTCGCATACACCTGCCGCGGGCTGGCCACGTACGCGAAGCTGTTGATGGTGATCTGGCCACCGGCAATGCTGTCGATGTAGACCGTCGGCGCCGGCTGCTTCAGCACGTTGGTATGCGCGGTGTACGCATCCAGCAACGCCTGCCGCAGGTTGCCGACATCGGTGCTGGGCGGCACCGCGAACTGGATCTGGATGCGGCCCTGGTTGTTGCCCATCGTCATGTTGCGCACGGTTTTGGTGACCAGCTCGGAGTTGGGCACGATCAGCGTCGACTTGTCGCCCACCTGGATCTCGGTCGAACGCAGGCTGATGCGGCGGATGTCGCCCTCCTGGTCGCCCAGCTTCACCCAGTCGCCGATCTTCACCGGGCGCTCGGCCAGCAGGATCAGGCCGGAGACGAAGTTCTGGGTGATCACCTGCAGGCCAAAACCGATACCCACTGACAGCGCACTGACCAGCAACGCCAGCTTGCTCAGCTGCAGGCCCATCGCGCTCAGCGCCCAGATCACCGCGATGATGATGCCCACGTAACGGGCAACCGTACTGACCGAATTGCGTGCGCCCAGATCCAGTTCGGTCTTGGGCAGGTAGGTGTCGGTCAGCCAGCGCTGCACCAGCTGGGTGATCGCCAGGCCGGCCAGCAGCGCCAGTACCGCCAACACGATCCCCGCCGGTGCCAGCTTGGTGCCACCGATATCGAATCCGGTCGTGAACAGTGAAGTGAAGCGCTCCACCACCGCGCCGATGTTGCCGAACGGCGCCACCAGGGCAAGCAGCGTGAGCAGCACGACCACGGTACGCAGCGCCGCCGACAGCAGCACGCCGGCCTGCTCCAGCCGCGATACGCTCAGGCCGGTGCTGAGCAGGATGGTCTGGCCAACCTTGCTGTCGGCGTTGAGCATCCAGGTGCTCAGGTCATCGACGAACTTGAACAGCAGGGTCGCGGCCAGCACCACGATGCTGCCGCCGATCAGCTGCTGGTTCACGAACTTGGCGAAGTTCAGGTAGCCCAGCAACGTGGCAATGATGGCCGCCACCACCGCGATGTTGCCCGCTACCCGGGCCAGTACCAGCCAGCTGCTGCGACGCACCGGCGTGGCCGCGCCCACGCCATCGGCCTGTGCCTCCAGCTTGGCCTCGGCCTCGGCGGTCTGCCGGCGATGCAGGCGTGCCAGGGTCACCAGCATGGCCATGATCAGGCCGAGGTAGGTCAGCGCAATCAGGCCGTCCAGCGCCACCGTGGTGACGTCGCTGGTACGCGTGGCCTGATCGAGGGCGACCAGCACCGTGCTCAGCCAGGCCAGCGCCGCCGCGCCCCACGCGTACTTGCGCAGCTTGAGTGCGGCGGTGTCATCCAGATTCAGCAACCGCCACGACGGACGCTTGGGTACCAGCATGCACGCGCTGAGCGCCGCAATGAAGGCGGCGCGGAAGGTGGCCGTCTCCAGGCCGTCGGCCACCACCTGCAGGCGCGGCGCGATCGCATCGATCGCATCGAGCGCTGCCATCAGCACCACCACGGCATAGCCGGGCAGCAGCGTACCGACCAGCAGCAGCCACATGGCCAGGCCGGAGCGGCGCAGGCGACCGTCCGGCGCACGCTCGGACGCCGCAAAGCGCCGCCCCAGCCTGCGCAGCCACAGCCGCAGCGGGAACATCATCACCAACGCGGCCAGCAGGCCCAGCAACGGCGTGCCCCAGCCATTGGCCCGGACACCAGCAACAAACGTATCGCGCCCCTGCTCGGCCAACGGCGCGACGCGTGCGATATCGATCGGCAGGCGCTCGGCCACCTTGCTCCACAGCGCCGGAGACAACGGCGAGGCGACCTTCTTCCCCATGTCTTCGGCGCGTTGCGCAGTGCGCTGCTGGTCGATGTCGGCTGCCAGCTGCTGGGCACGCACGGCACTGGCCTTGGCCTGCGCTACCGACGCGGCCAGGCCGTCGCGCTGTTTGGTGATGGTGCGTCGTTGCGCGGCCAGTTCCGGCGGTTCGGTGGTGCCTTCCGCAGGCGTGCCCAGCTGCGCCAGCTGTTCGCTGATCCGATCCAGCTGCGGCTGCAACGCCTTCTCCAGCGCTTCGGCATCGCGCCGGGCCTGCGAGGCATTCTCGGACAGCATCGCCAGTGTCTCGATGGCCTCTGCATCGCCCCGCTTGCGCTCGACCTCCTTCAGCCTGGAATCGATGTCCGCCAGTTGCTGCTTCGGCGTGGGGTCCTCATCCTGGGCCAGCACCGGTGCGGACAGCAGGAAGGCAGTGCACAGCAGCAGGGCCAGCCAAGGCCCCCGTGCACGGATCGATCGCAGGAAAGAAGACACGCCAGCCACACCGTTTCGCGCGGACCACCGCGCCTGCGCGCGACTATACGGCACAGGCGGTAAAGGCTGGATGGTGGCTCAGAGGACCACACCCACCGCGATGGGAGCTTCGACGGGGTGATGGCGCGGGGTGGTCACGACGGGGCGATAACGGCCTGGCGATTGCGGCGGGGTGATCGTGGCCGGGCGAACCGACGGGGTAGAGTCAACTGTTAGTCGACTATCGCGCGCAGCGCGGGCTTTGCGCAGCGTCCAGCGAAGAGCAGTCGACCAACAGTCGACTCTACCCCGTCGGTTCACCCCGCCCACGTTTCCGCGCGCACGCACGCCACGCCGGCGAAGTCAGTACTTCAGGCGCAGCTCTTCGACGGCCGGCTGCTGCAGCGCGTACCAGTCCTGGAACTCTTCCTCGGTGATCTCATCGGGCGCGTACACCGCCACCGGGTGCCAGTCGTGGTCGGTGGGCAGCGGCTGGCGCGGGCCGGCACGCAGGCTGTAGCTGACGCCCTCGTAGTCGACCAGGTCATCAACCTGCGGCCACTGCTCGCGTGCGAACGCGGATTCACTCTTCAACAGGATTACCTGGTACATCGGCACCTCCACCTCGGTTGGATCAGGAAAACACGGCGCTGGCGGCAGCATACCGCCACGCCGGTGACAACGGCCACGCCGCAGCGGCGACGGAACGTTCTGGACACGGCCATCGCCCAGGCTTCACCCGCCCATGGCAAGGCCATCGGCATCGTGGAGGCCCACCCCTGCCACGACCGCCGATGACCGACCACCCGCCGCTGAAGACCGTCGCCGACCTCAAGCTGCCCCGCTACCTGGGCACCTGGTATGAAATCGCACGCCTGCCGATGCGCCACGAGCCGGAAGGCTGCACCGATGTGTCGGCGCACTACACCCTGCTCGACAACGGCAACGTCGGCGTCACCAACCGCTGCCGCATGGACGGCGACGTCGAGGAAGCCACCGGCGAGGCCTGTGCCGTCGACAACGACAGCGCGCGCCTGGAGGTGAGCTTCCTGCCCAAGGGTCTGCGCTGGTTGCCGTTCGCCAAGGGCGACTACTGGGTGATCCAGGTCGCTCCGGACTACAGCGTGGCGCTGGTCGGCAGCCCGGACCGCAAGTACCTGTGGCTGCTGGCCCGCGAACCGCAGCTGGACGCCACCGTGCAGGATCATTATCTGGCCACCGCCCGCCTGCAGGGCTTCGATCTGTCCGAACTGATCCACACCCCGCACACCGGTCGCCCCACAGCCTGAGCCGCCCACTCATGGACCTGAAGAGTGGCTACCCCTGGTGGGCGGTGCGCAACGGCCTGATCCACGCCTTCCCACCGCTGGAGCGGGATCTGCGCTGCGACGTGCTGGTGGTCGGCGGCGGCATCACCGGTGCGCTGATTGCCGACGAGTTGTCCGGGCATGGCCACGACGTGGCGGTGATCGAGCAGCGTGACATCGGCTGGGGCAGCACCGCTGCCAGCACCGCGCTGCTGCAGTACGAGATCGACACCCACCTGCTGGAACTGGCCCAGCGCTATGGCCAGGACGCCGCGGCGCTTGCCTATCGGGCGTGTGCGGAAGCAATCCCAGCGCTGGGCGACGTGGCACGCGGGTTGAAGGACGTGGATTTCCAGCGCATGGACAGCCTGTACCTGGCCAGCCGCCATCGCGACGTTCCGCGCCTGATGGCCGAAGGTGAGGCGCGGCGCAGCATCGGTCTGGATGCCCGCTGGCTGGGCCCGGAGGCACTGCAGGAACGCTTCGACGTGAATGCCGGTGGAGCCCTGCTCACGCGCCAGGCGGCGCGGGTCGATCCGTATCGGCTGACCTATGCGCTGCTGCAGCGCCTGCGTCGGCGCGGCGGCCACGTGCATGACCGCACGGTGCTGCACAGCCTCGATGCCACTGCGCGCGGGGTGACCGCCCGTACCGAAGACGGTGCCACCATCCGCGCACGCCACGTGGTGCTGGCCATGGGCTATGCCAACCAGCGCTGGCTCAAGCAACGGGTTGCACGCAACCGCAGCAGCTACGCCTTCATCACCGATCCCGTCGATGCGGACGTGCTCGGCCGGCTGCGCACCACCATGGTGTGGGAGAGCGCCCGCCCCTACCTGTACCTGCGCGCCACCGGCGACCGTCGCCTGCTGGTGGGCGGGCTGGACGATGCCATCGACATCCCCGCCCGCCGCGACCGGCGCGTTCAGAGCAAGGCCGACAAGCTGATGAAGCAGATGCTGCATTGGTTCCCCCGGTTGGACCCGGTGCCGGCGTTTTCCTGGGCCGGCACCTTCGCCGAAACGGCGGACGGCCTGCCGTTCTTCGGCCCGCACGATCAGTGGGGGCCGCGGGTGCACTTCGCCATGGCCTACGGCGGCAACGGCATCACCTATTCGATGATCGGCGCGCAGCTGCTGCGGGCCGGGATCGAGCGGCGGGCGCATCCGCTGGCGGGGCTGTTCGGGTTCGGGCGGTTGTAGCCTGCAGCCAGGCATAGCCTGGCTCTACCGCGAGCGGGCGCCGACAGGCATCATTCAAGCAGCCCCTGCTAGCGTCGGCCTGTACCGCCGCGTGTTGCGTGGCCACCTGTCCGCTGGAGCGCCGTCATGATCCGCCCCCTGACCCTGCTGCTGTGCCTGGCCCTGCCGGGAACCGTGCTGGCCCAGTCCGCTGCCGGCGCCACCGCGCCGCAGGCTGCCGGCCTGGACCTGACGCTGCCGCAGGCGCCGATGCGCTACCTCAACGACCCGGCCCTGCAGCAGGATCCGCCGGGCACGTACTACGGTGACAAGAGCGGCCCGCGCGTACACGACGACGCGAAGATCGCCGACGTCACCGACGACAAGGTCAAGGTATCCGGCAGCTTCACCACCGGCATCGGCTATTCCAAGAACGGTGGCAACAGCCACTACAACGCCGCCACGCTGAACCTGAGCAAGAACTACACCACCGATGAGGGCAAGACCCACGGGGTCAACGTCAACATCCACGTGAGCGAAGGCAAGGGCCCGGGCTTCTTCGGCCCGTACGGCGGCTACTACGGCCGCGGCCCGGGCTATTGGGATTACCCGCCGCCGTTTGGCTGGTAACGCCCCGCGTCGGCCTGGGCCGACCAAGGTCGGCCACTACCGCTGCGTACGCTTGGTAGGTGTCGACCTTGCATGTGCCGGTGGGTGTCGACCTTGGTCGACACGCTCTGCATTCCGTGCCGGCCAGCGGCCGGCACCTGCCCGCACGCGAATCAATCCAGCCAGCCATCGCGCTCGCTGTGCAGGATGCGGCCGTCATAACCGCTCAGGCGCACCTCCACCTTCTGGTTGCGGGCATTGCGGGCTTCCAGTGACCAGGTCGCACCATCGCGTTCCAGCGAATGGATCTCGCGCAGGCCATGCGCCTGTGCCCGTGCCAGCACCTGCTCGGTGGTCAACAGCGCGCGGCTGCTGTGCTCATCGAAGATCTCGCCGGTCTTCGGGTCCACGTAGACCTCGCTGAAGCGGCCATCGGCGCGGCTCACGTCAGCCTCCCACAGGCCATCATCGCGTTCGATCTCGTGGATCTGGGTGTAGCCGGCCTTGCGCAGGGTCTGTTCAACCTGGGCCATGCCCAGCGGCGCAGCCTGTACGGCCGGCGCGACGGCCAGCAGGGCAACAGTGGCGAGGGTGAGTGACTTCAACATGGGGGTTCTCCTGTTCGTGGTCGTGGCCGGACCATCCCGGCAACGCCACAATGCACCCCGTGGTTAACAGCGCCTTAGCCGGCACTGTTAGCCAGCTGTTAGTCACCTCCGCCACACTCACGCCTGGTCCTACAGTCCTCCCCGCGCCCCGATGCTCTCCACCCTGCCCCTGCTGCTGGCCCTGGCCAGCGCCCCGACCGCCGCCGCGCCCGCACAGGACCCGGCGCAGCAGGTCGCGCGCCGCGCCGTGCAGCAGGGCCGCTACGTGCCATTGGAAAGCGTGGTGCGCGATGCGCTCAAGCGCTTTCCGGGCCAACTGCTGGAAGTGGAGCTGGACGACGGCGTCTACGAAGTGGAGATCCTGCGCGGCGACGGCGTGGTGGTGGAGCTGGACTATGATGCGCGCAGCGGAAGGCTGCTGAAGACGGAGCTGGACGACTGATGCGCATCCTGTTGGCCGAAGACGATGCCGCACTGGCACAGCGCCTGGTGCCCCTGCTGGAACAGGCCGGCTACGTGGTGCACGTGGTCGCCGACGGCCGCCAGGCCGAGGAGATCGGCCAGATCGAAGACCTGCAGGCGGCCATCGTCGACCTGGGCCTGCCCGGGCTGGACGGATTGAGCGTGATCGAGCGCTGGCGCGGCAACGGCCGCAGCTTCCCGGTGCTGGTGCTGACCGCACGCGGGCGCTGGCACGACAAGCTGGCCGGCTTCGACGCCGGCGCCGACGATTACCTCACCAAACCGTTCCAGGCCGACGAACTGGTGCTGCGCCTGCGCGCCCTGATCCGCCGCAGCCATGGCCACGCCAGCCCGCGCCTGCACTGCGGACCACTGCAGCTGGACGTCAACGCTGGCCGTTTCGAGCTGGACGGCCAAGCGCTGTCGCTCAGCCCGCAGGAATTCCGCCTGCTCAGTTACTTCATCCACCACAGCGGCCAGGTGATCGGCCGCGACCGGCTGGGCGAACAGGTGTTCGACGGCGGCCACGACCCGGACTCCAATGCGCTGGACGTGCTGCTCGGACGCGTGCGCCGCAAGCTCGGCATCGATCTGATCCAGACCGTGCGTGGCCAGGGCTGGCGGCTGGCCGCGCCGTGAGCCGGCAATCCTCGCTGCGTCGGCGCCTGCTGCTGGCTGGCGGCGCCGGCCTGCTGCTGGTTTCGCTGCTGGCCAGCGCGCTGCTGGGCGAACTGTTCAAGCGCAGCGCGCGTGACCGCCTCGACCACGGACTGCAGCAGGACATGCTGACCCTGCTGGCGCAGGCCGAAGTGGACCCCGAAGGACAGCTGCGCCTGCGCCAGGAACCGAATGACGCGCGCTTCCAGCGCGTGTTCTCCGGTGCCTATTGGCAGATTGCCGGTGCCGATGGCCGCGTGCTGCTGCAGTCGCGCTCGCTGTGGGATGAAACCCTGCCGGCCATGGCCACAGGTGCGGCCACGCGCAATCTGGCTGGGCCACTACAGCAATCCCTGCGTGCACGCGTGCAACAGGTGCGCCTGCCGCGCGCCAGCGCACCGTTCGTGGCCGTGGTTGCCACCGACCGCAGCGCGCTGGATGCGGATGTAGCCGCGTTCCGCAAGCGCACCGCCATCGCCCTGGGCGTGCTGGTCACGGCGTGGCTGGCGGTGCTCGCCAGCCAGGTCCACTTCGGCCTGCGCCCGCTGCATCGCCTCGGTGCGCAGCTGGAACGGGTACGGCGCGGCGATGCGCAGCGCATCGACACGCAGGAACTGGGAGCGGAAGTCGCACCACTGGGTGAGGAACTCAACGCGCTGCTGGACCACCAGCAACGCATGGTCGCGCGCGCGCGCACCAGCGCACAGGATCTGGCGCATGCGCTGAAAACCCCGTTGAGCGTATTGGCCACCGAGGCCGACGGCGACGGCAGGGACTGGCGGGCGACCGTTCGTGAGCAGAGCGCCCGCATGCAGGCCAGTGTCGACCGCTACCTGGCCGCTGGGTTGGCCGCCGACCATCGCCAACGCACCGACGTGGCGACTGTCGCGCAGGCGCTGTGCCGGCTGATGGCACGCGTGCATGGCGAACGCGGCATTGCGTTCACAGCGGAAGGCATTGATCCGGCGTTACAGTTCGCCGGTGCCAGTGCGGATCTGGAAGAGATGCTGGGTAATCTGTTGGACAACGCCGGGCGGTGGGCGCAACAGCAGGTCACTGTCGAAGCGGAAGCCCACGACGGGCAGTTACGCATCGAAGTGCGTGATGACGGCCCTGGCCTGACGGCGGATGCGCTGTCCCAGGTCACACAGCGTGGTGTACGCCTGGATGAGCGCGAGGGCAGCAGTGGATTGGGGTTGGCGATTGTGAGCGATATCGCCGCCAGTTATGGCGGGCGCCTGGCGCTGGAAAATGCGCAGCCCGGCCTGCGCGCAGCGTTGTGGTTGCCGGTGGCGTGAAGCGGCCAACCCAACGATGGGGAATGCCGGCCGCTGGCCGGCAACCACGTGGTCGCCGGGAACGCCTTGGGGAAGCCGGCCAGCGGCCGGCTCTACCAAGCGCCAATCCGACCGGTCGCCGTACACCCGGTAGGTGTCGACCTTGGTCGACACACATCAAACATCAACGGTGATGCATCCACCAGCAATCAATCGCGTCCAGCACGATGTGGATGATCAAACCGATGCCGAACAACCGCGTTTTCTTCGGCACGCACAGCCCCGCGTACACGGCAATCGCCGGTGCGGTGTGCAAGGGATGGAAACCGATGCTGCAGCGGTTCGGTGCATAGATCGGGTCGGCCAGCAGATGGTCCAGGTCGATGATCCATCCCAGCAGCATCAGCAGCCACGCCGAAGCAAAGCGCTTGCGCCAGAACAGCCATGCCAGCAGGGCTGGCACGGCGGCATGCAGGAACAGGTGGAAGATCGCGCGCGCGCTCATCGGCAACGGCGGCGCCGGGCAAACCCGGCGCCGTCCATCAGACCAGCGGTTCGTCGGACAGGTAGGTGTAACCGGTCAGGCCGGCTTCCAGCGCCTCCGACAACTCCTGCGCACGTTCCGGCGACAACTGGGCCTCGGCCACGCGCTGCGCATAGGTCGCACGCAGTTCGTCCAGGCGGTAACCCACGTAATCCAGCATCACGTCGGTGGTGTCACCACGGCGCTGCTGGGTGATCGCGTAGCCATCGGCATCGGCCAGCACTTCCACCGCGTCGGTATCGCCGAACAGGTTATGGATGTCGCCCAGGATTTCCTGGTAGGCGCCGACCATGAAGAAGCCGATGCGGTAGCTCTCGCCCGGCTTCATCTTGTGCAGCGGCAGCGAGCTGTCCAGGCTCTCGTTCTCGACATAGGTTTCCACCATGCCGTCCGAGTCGCAGGTCATGTCGGCGATGATGCCGCGGCGGTCGGGGGTTTCGTCCAGGCGCTCGATCGGCACGATCGGGAACACCTGGTCGATCGCCCACACGTCCGGGATCGACTCGAACACGCTGAAGTTGACGAAGTACTTGTCGACCAGGCGCTCGTTCAGTTCGTCCAGCACCGGGCGATGGCTCTTCTCGTCGTAGCTCAGGCGTGCACGCACGCCGTGGGCGATGGCGTAGAACAGATCGTCAATGCGCGCACGCTGCGGCAGGTCGATCTGGCCCAGCGCGTAGCTGGCCAGGCCTTCGGCGTGGAAATGCTGCGCTTCCTGGAACAGTTCCACCGCCGGGCGCACGTCCAGCTCGTCGTGGATCTCGCGCAGGTGGCGGATCGCCGCCGGCTCATCGTCGTGCTGGTCCGGCACGCGGCCTTCCTGCGCCTCTTCCACTTCCGAGACGTTGGCGATCAGCACCGCGTGGTGCGCGGTCATCGCGCGGCCGCACTCGGTAACGATGCGCGGCGGGGTCAGGCCGAACTCTTCGCACGCATTGGCCAGCGGCTGCACGATGTTGCTGGCGTAGGAATGCAGGCCGTAGTTGATCGAGCAGAAGCTGCGCGAACGGGTGCCTTCATAGTCCACGCCCAGGCCACCGCCCACGTCGACGTGGGTGATCTTCGCGCCCAGGCGCGACAGCTCCACGAAGTAGCGGGTGGCTTCGCGCATGCCGTTGGCGATGTCGCGCACGTTGGAGATCTGCGAGCCCATGTGGAAGTGCAGCAGGTTCAGGCAGTCGGCGTACTCGGTGTCACGCAGCGACTTCCACAGATCCAGCAGCTGGCGCGGCGACAGGCCGAACTTGGCCTTGTCGCCACCGCTGTTCTGCCACTTGCCGGCGCCCAGCGAGGCCAGGCGCATGCGCACGCCCAGGCCCGGCTTCACGTCCAGCGCCTTGGACTCTTCCAGCACCAGCTTCAGCTCGGACGGCTTCTCGATGACGATGAAGGTCTGCAGGCCCAGCTTGCGGCCGATCAGGGCCAGGCGGATGTACTCGCGGTCCTTGTAACCGTTGCAGACGATCAGGCCACCCGGGCGCGACAGCGCCAGCACGGCCATCAGCTCGGGCTTGCTGCCCGCTTCCAGGCCGAAGCCCTCGCCGTGGTGGCTGGCCAGGGTGCCGGCCACGCCACGGGTCTGGTTGACCTTGATCGGGTACACGGCGGTGTAGCCGCCGCTGTACTCCCAGTCCTGCTGGGCCTGGCCGAAGGCCGCCTGCAGCTTGCCCAGGCGCTGGCCGAGGATGTCCGGGAAGCGCACCAGCAGCGGCAGCTTGGCGCCCGCCGCGCGCGCCGCATCGACCACCTTGGGCAGCGACACCACCGGGCCGTCCGCCCCGGTCGGTCTCACCACCATGTGCCCGGCCTGATCCACGTCGAAGTAACCGTCCGCCCAATGCGGGATCGAGTAGGTCTTGCGGGCTTGGTCGAGGGACCAATCGGTCATTTCAGTCGGCCTTGTTGGCAATAAAAGGGGGGGCATGATAACGCCTATATGCCCACAGGTTCGTTATCATGCGCGCCCGCGCCCGTGACAGGTTCCAACCTGAACGGGCCGATCCGTCCGGATGTGGCATCTGTGCCACGCGGCCCCGCCCGCCAGCCCGGCTTCACCCCTCCGAACAGGACTGTTTTCAATGACTGACAGCAACAACTGGTACATCGAACACTTCGAGCGCACCGGCTCGGCCATCGGCTACCGCATCACCGGCAAGCTGGACGAGGTGCAGTCGCCGTTCCAGAAGATCGAGATCTTCCAGACCACCGACTGGGGCAACCTGATGACCATCGACGGGGCCATCATGCTGACCAGCAAGGACAACTTCTTCTACCACGAGATGATCAGCCACCCGGTGCTGTTCACCCACGCCGCGCCCAAGCGCGTGGTGATCATCGGTGGCGGCGACTGCGGCACCCTGCGCGAAGTGCTCAAGCACACCGGCGTGGAGAGCGTGACCCAGTGCGATATCGACGAGCAGGTCACGGTGATGGCGCGCAAGCACTTCCCGGAACTGTGCGACTCCAACGACGACGCCCGCGCCGAGCTGCTGTTCGACGACGGCGTGGCCTACATGGCCAACTGCCCGGCCGGCAGCGTGGACGTGGTGATCGTGGATTCGACCGACCCGGTCGGCCCCGGCGAAGGCCTGTTCAACAAGGCCTTCTACGAGAGCTGCTTCAAGGCCCTGAAGGACGACGGCATCCTGGTGCAGCAGTCCGAGTCGCCGCTGATGCAGCTCGAGCTGATCAACGAAATGCGCACCGAGATGGGCAAGGCCGGCTTCGGTTCGTTCAAGACCCTGCCGTTCCCGCAGCCGTGCTACCCCACCGGCTGGTGGAGCGTGACCATGGCGCGCAAGGGCGACAGCAGCTTCGACTTCCGCCAGGCCGACTCGGCTGCCAAGACCTTCAACACCCTGTACTACACCGCCGCGCTGCACACCGGCGTGCTGGTGACCCCGCCCTTCGTACAGGCGGCACTGAAGTAAGGCGTGCCGACCAACGGTCGGCACCCACCCATGAAAAAAAAAACCCGCGCTGGCAACAGCGCGGGTTTTTTCATGTTCCGGTAGTGCCGGCCGCTGGCCGGCAACCTCATGCAACGATCAGAGCGCCCAGATACCGGCAATCACCGCCACCACCAGGCCCCACTTGATCAGCTGGTAGGCCACCACGCTGCGCTCGCGCAGTGCCTTGGCCTTCAGGCGCACCTTGTAGACGCTGCCGAACGCCTTGTTGACGCCACCGGTCGGGTCACCCGGCAGGTTCGGCGAGGCACCACCGGCCAGCAGCGTGGCCGCCACCGCGCGGTTGAACAGGCCCGGCAGGCCGAAGCGCAGCGGGCGGGCGATGTCGCAGAACAGGATCACCCGGTCATCGGGCGTCTCGTTGTGCGCGTGGTGGATGTAGGTCTCGTCGAACATCATCCACTCGCCATCGCGCCAGCTCTTCTTGATGCCGTCCACTTCGATGTAGCAGCCGTCGTTGTTCGGCGTGGCCAGGCCCAGGTGCAGGCGCAGCGAACCGGCGAACGGGTCGCGGTGCGGGCGCAGCTCGCTGCCCGACGGCAGCTGCGCGAACATCGCCGCACGCACGTCCGGCAGCGACTCCAGCAACGCCGTGGTCTTGGGGCACATCGCCTTCGCCGACGGGTGCGACGGGCCGTACCACTTCAGGTAGAAGCGCTTCCAGCCACGGCGGAAGAACGAATTGAAACCGGCATCATTGAACGTGCTGGACGCGGCGATCTTCTGCGCATCGCGCAGCGCCAGCGCCTCATCGCGGATCATCTGCCAGTTCTGGCGCAGCGGCTCCAGCTGCGGGAACTCCTTGGCCGGGTCCAGGAACGGCGTGGTCGGCACCTTCGAGAACATGTACATGACCACGTTGATCGGGGCCATGAAACTGGAGTGGTCCAGCAGCTGGCGCGACCAGCGCGCGCGGACCTTGCCACGGAAGTGGATGTACAGCACGCAGGCCACGAACAGCGCTGCAATGACGATTTTGATGATCAAAGCACTTTCCTCCAGCCGCGGCCGGAACGGGAATCGGGGCGATGCACGGCCTGGTGGCCAGCATCGGTAAGGAACGCGGCAGGGAACGGGGACGTGCCGAAGGGTGCGGCCGCCGATGTCGCGAATTAACAGCTTATGGTCGGCAGGCCGTGCGTCGGGGTCAAGCCGGACGTGCGCGACGTTCAGCGGGCCGCGGATGAACGAACCGATGCGACGCCCAACCTATTGATTCTGAAAGAACCGTCGACCAAGTGAGACATAATTGTCCGATTGAGCGCGACGAACTGTTCCAGCCACGCCCCTGACATTTCTCCGACAAATCGTGGAATAGCGAACTGGCGAGTACTAAAATTAACGAAAACTTAGTAACTCCCTGTAACACCGGTTCGCTTGACGCTTTGCGCCACCCACCGGGTCGTCCGAGACCCCGACATGTATCTTCCTGCTCTGCCCCCCCTCCTCCTGCGGCGATGAGGCCGCCACCCCGCTGCTGCTCAAGCGCGGCGAACGCTTCCTGGCCCCCGACGTCTATCGCACCTGCCTGGACGGGCGCGAGGCAGTCATCAAGGACTATTCCCGCTACCGCGGCACGCCCGTTTCGCTGATCGCGCGACTGATGGTGCGCCGCGAGGCCCGCATGCTGCAGCGCCTCGGCGGCTGGAAGCACGCCCCCGCGCTGCTCGGCACCCTCGGTGGCCTGGCGCTGGGCATGGAGTTCATCCCCGGCCAGACCCTGAGCACCGCACAGGCCGTCGGCAATGAGGTGTTCGAGCAGCTGCAGCACGCGCTCAGTCGTTTGCACGCCGCCGGCATCACCCACAACGACCTGCATGGCACCAACGTGGTGGTCAGCGGCGGCGTGCCCGTGCTGCTGGACTTCACCTCGGCCTGGCGCGTACCGCGCTGGCTGCGCCGCGGCCCCTTGAGCCGGCAGATGCGCCGCAGCGACATGAAGAACCTGCTGAAGATCCGCCAGCGCGTGACCGGCCAGGCCCCGAGTGCCGCGCAGGCCGCACTGGTGGCCGACCCGGGCTGGGTCGCTACCGTGCGGCAGGGCTGGAAGCGGTTCTACAAGTGGGCCAAGCGGCGGTAAGCGCTGTTCGCCCTGCATTGCTTGCGCGACTGCTGTTTGCCCCGCATCTGCCCCGGGCCACACGCCCGATGTGCTCTGCGATACTTGTCGGCACGCCACTCGCAAGGATGCTGGGGATGCCGACACCTGAACACACCCGCCTGCTGACTGCAGCCGCAAGATCCATACTGCGCCCCTTGGGCTGCGTGCAAAAGGGCCGTTCGCGCACTTGGCTTGACGACCAGGGCTGGTGGGTCGGGGTGGTCGAGTTCCAGCCTTCGGCATGGGACAGGGGCAGCTACCTCAATGTCGGCGCCTGCTGGCTCTGGGAAGAAAAGGACTACCTGTCCTTCGACGTGGGCGGCCGCGTTGCCGGATTCGAACGCTTCACCGAAACCGCCGAGTTTGCCTCGGCCGCACAGGCACTGGCCGAGCAGGCCGCCGCCGAGGTACTGGCCCTGCGTGACCGTTTCCCCACCCCGGCGCATGTGCGTGCATTGATGAACCGCCACCCCAAACCGGGCATCCGCGAACACATCCATGCGGGCATCACTGCCGGGCTGGCGGGCGCTTACGACGAGGGTCGCAGGCACTTGGCACTGGCCGCTACGGAGACCCACCCAGCGCCATGGGTCGATGTGCTGAAGCAACGCTGTGCCGAACTCATGCCGCTGCTGCAACGTGATGGCGGCTTCGAGGCAGAGATCGCCGCCACCGTGACGCGCACCCGCCGCGCGCTCGGTCTGCCGGAGTGGCGGTCGTCCTCCCTCATTCCGCCGGGTTGATCACACTGGGAGGGTACTTCGTCGAACACGGGTGTTCGCTCCGCCCGATCCCGGTTGTGGAGTCGAGCTTGCTCGACTCTACAACAGAGGGGGCAAGCATCCCGTCGCTCAGACTGCGCAGCGGTCCAGCCCCCCCCCTTACAACGCGTCCGCGTCCAACTCGCCGGTACGAATACGCACCACGCTGCCCAGGTCGTACACGAACACCTTGCCGTCACCAATCTTGCCGGTGCCGGCGGCCTTCACGATGGCCTCAACCACGGCCTCCACCTGGTCATCGGTCACCGCCACTTCCAGCTTCACCTTCGGCAGGAAATCGACCACATACTCCGCGCCGCGGTACAGCTCGGTATGGCCCTTCTGGCGACCAAAGCCCTTCACTTCCGTCACCGTGATGCCGGTAACCCCACGCTCGGCCAGCGCTTCGCGCACGTCGTCGAGCTTGAACGGCTTGATCACCGCCATGACCATCTTCATCGTCTATCTCCTGTCTTCCGGCGTGGAGGATAGCGCCTGAACGCGCCCGGTGCGAAACAGCCCACGCCTGTGCGGGCGACCAGCCCAGCAGTATCCTTGTGGCCTGCACGGCCCGCCCGCACCACGGAGTACCCCCATGATCGACTTGAACCAACTGGATGACCTTGCCCGCCGCTTGAGCGACCTGGTGCCGCCGGGCCTGCGCGAATCGCGCGAGGAACTGCAGGCCACCTTCAAGAGCGCGCTGCAGGCCGGCCTGGCCAAGCTGGACCTGGTCACCCGCGAGGAGTTCGAAGTGCAGCGCGCCGTGCTGCTGAAGACCCGCCAGAAGCTGGACGCACTGGAAACCGCCGTGCGCGAGCTGGAAGGGCGCGGCGCCGCAGAATGAAAAAAGGAGGCGCACTGCGCCTCCCGTTTACAGATTATTTCCCGGATGGGGCCTTGCAGCAAGGCCCACCGGGCGCCCTAGACTCGCCGGCCTGTCGATCCGGCAGGACACGCAGGGGCAGTGCCGATGGCGCAGGACACCGAATGGACACCCGTTTCGCATGACACCTGCGACCAGGTCGCCGGGCCGTTCTATCACGGCACCCGCGCTGATCTGGCGGTGGGCGAGCTGCTGAGCGCGGGCTTCCGCTCCAACTATCGCGACAGTGTGGTGATGAACCACATCTACTTCACCACGATTGCCAAGGGCGCCGGGTTGGCTGCCGAGATGGCCCGGGGCGAGGGGCGACCGCGCGTGTATGTGGTGGAGCCGACCGGGCCGTTTGAGGACGACCCGAACGTGACCAACAAGAAATTTCCCGGGAACCCGACGCGATCGTATCGGAGTGCGCAGCCATTGCGGGTGGTTGGGGAGATCGTGGAGTGGGAGCTCTACGACGCGGAGTTTATTCGGCAGTTGAAGGCGTTTGTTGCTTCGGGGAGTGGGGAGATCATCAACTGAGGGAAGGAGAGACCCGTGCCTTGGCTGACGGAAGATCAATGTCGTCGAACCATGTCCGCTTTCGGCCAGAAGCGAACATCGGAACGCTCTGAGCTAAGCCGCTGCCACGGAATGGCAGTCGGCTTGAATGAATGGTTAGGCCGGAGTGGCTCGTGCTGCTGGAGCCCCGACCAGCCAATAGCGCATGTAAACCACGCTGAGGGATAGCAATGCAATTGCCGATCACCATGCTCGAACGGCCAACGGCCGCCCCGACCGACCGAACAAAATCCCGTCAACGCTGACGGCACGAAAATATGACTTTGGATCAGCACTGCAAAATCCTGGGCTCGTGCTTCAGACGAGGCAAAAACCCGAACCGATAGCAATTGCTGACCAGCGACCAATGTGTCCAAACACCTGAGTTAAGCGCTACAGCGAAATGGTGTCGGCTTGGACGAGCTGCTATTTCTATACGGATGCAAGGTCGTAGCCGGCATTGAAGTAAGGGTAAATGGAAGTATCCATATGATTCAGCCAGCTGGCATAGCTAGAGATATCACTCAATAGAGCGCAGAAGGGAAACCCTCTGTATTCTCCAGACGTATCCGCCCAATGAAATGAGTTGGCAGGAATCGCCTTGCCATTGTGTTCTGTGCGCGCATTGACAGAGAACGTAATCATGTACTTCGCGTTCACAATTACAGCTTTCGGAAGCCGGTGAAAGGGCGTATTTGGATTTGCTTTGACGAAATTATTGAGTGCCTCTTGGCACGCTTTCCCACTAAATCCATCGTAGGCAAAGATGAAATAAGTAGGATGTCTCTTAAGAAAAGATGGGTAGGGATCATTCCTGAGGGCCGGGAAAGAAACTACTGAAGATGACGGATCGGGAACAGAAAGAAGATTGATTAAGGCGTCATTGAGTGATGCAGTATCCAGTGCGCTCTTGACAGAGATGCAAGAGGCGACGCTCTCTGCTGTAACTAGGGTTGCTTCATCTTCTTCGAAGCGAACTCCTAAGTCATTGGTGACAATAACATCAATCTGCCGGGACATTGAATTGCTTGCATGCGAGATAACTTGACCCCCTAGGCTTGCGGCCAGGCGACGCGGCAAATGTTTTGCCAGAAAGTCTCTTAGGATTATCTCACGTTTTGTGCCTATTCCCGGACGATGAGTGGCGGACCCCGCGCGGGTGCCGGCCGCATAGATTGAGTCGGAGATGGAGTTGAAGTAGCGACGAATGTGGGTCATAGGTCTATTTCCTGAATTAAGTCGAGCCGCGAAGCGGCTTCGGCTTGAATGAATTTGCCACACCTCAACCGATTATTTCAAAAGCCCTTGGCAAAGAACCGTCATGGGGATAACCGACCTAGGAATGCACTTGAACTCGTCAGGCTTTTCAGTCAGGAGCTTGGTTAGCTTGCTTGCTTCTTTCGAGTTGCGAACAAAGGCAGCCTGAATGGACTCAGGCAGGGAGAAGTCGCCCTTACACCTCCATTCTCTCTCATGCAACCAGCTTACCCAGCCGTCCTTACTGACCTCGAACCTCACAACACGCCACAGCTCGCCAGCAGGAATCCCAAGGTCCTTTGTCTCTGTATCAGACAAATACAGCACCGGGCGGCATCCATTCTCGTGACCGTACCTCTTTGTAACTGCGATTCCGTATGGCTCGTACCTTGGCTTTTGTGGATCAGAATTTTCTGGAGTCAGTACGTACTTCAGTGAGGACAGCGGAACATCCATAAAGCAGGCTGCCGGGCTCTTGCCCTTAATCATCCCGCTCTGCGACGTGCTCCCCCAGATCAAGCCTGTCTTCAGGATATGAACTAAATTGTCGTATGCAGTGTAGCCATCATCCTTCTTGGTGTTCTTTGTAAGGTGTATCAGATACGGCGAGAGATCTGGCCGCGCATTGAAAGGAAGATCATCGAACTTCGGCAGCGGCATAGTTCACCTTTAGGCTTAACTACTAATAGATGGACCCGTTGGTCCGGTTATACGACTTATGCACAAAGCACCACATGGCTGGCTTTCCCCTTAACGGCTCGATCCTAGGGCGGCAGGGTCCGGCTGGCAAGCATGCCAATCGTGGGCTGTGCCCAAGTGGCCAGGGAACCTAGCATTCGCGGCACCAGACTGAACCGCGCAAGGCGCGAAGCCAGGGATTTATCATCTTCGTCGGCACTGGCACGCCACGGGCCCAGAGGATAACTTGGTGCTGCTTTAAGAAGTCTCTTGTCTAGCCCTTTGATTGTCCCAGGGCTAGCATGTGCTCGTCAGGCTCATTTGCTCTTGGCTTGGTGCTCATAAGAGAGCGGTGCGCCATTGGCGTCCGAGTTATGTCTGCGGGCTCAGGGTGATCATGAAAATTGACTTCGTTCAACTCAAGCAATACCGAAACTTTGCCGACGCCCACATCAATTTAGCGAAGAACAGCTTGGTGATTGGCGGTAACGACGTCGGAAAGACGAACATGATCCATGCGCTGAGGCTGCTTCTCGACAAAAGTCTGTCGGACGCTGATATCGAGCCATCGGCGCACGACTTCCACTGCACGCCAGGCGGCACTCAAGCTGACGCGTTTACTATCCGCGTCGGCTTCTCAGACGTAACTGAGGATGCAGTGCTCTCGCAGCTCAAGGGATTTATCAGCGCGGATGCAAGGTTCTTCCTTGAATTCAGGGCCTTCAGTGATGATTACCGGTATGAAGTTGCGGCAGGGCATGATCCTGATGCCTTGGAGGTAATCCCTAGTCGCTTTTACCTGAAGTATCTACATCTCAAGTACATTCACTCCCAACGCGATCTTGCTCGATACATACGGTCCGAGAAGAGGCATCTGCTAAGGCTCTCTCAAGCAGCGCGAGCGCAGGAAGCTGCGGAAGCCGACAGCCTGAAGATGGAGAGAATCAACGATCTGTTGGGCTCAGTGAACCAAGGTGTGAGGGACTTACATTACGTATCTGAGGCAACGAAAGAGCTGAATCAGGAGCTCAAAGCGCTTTCCCACCATCACGCGGAGTACAAGGTTTCGCTGGATACCGGCGCCATCGGCGTGGAGCAGTTCATCGAGCAATTGGAACTAGGTGCGAGCACAAATGGATCTCGGGTGATGCTCGGCGGCGACGGCCGAAACAACCAGATCCTGCTCGCCCTATGGAAGGCCAGGAGCGTGCTGGAGCACGACCAGGATAACGAGGCAGTCATATACTGCGTAGAGGAACCTGAAGCGCACTTGCATCCTCATCAACAACGAAAGCTAGCGAGCTATTTGATTAGTGCTCTGCCCGGGCAGACCATCGTCACCACTCATTCACCACAGATTGCTGCTAGCTACCGTCCCGATTCCATCGTGCGCATGTTGCGGAAGAATGGGGCTTCTAGAGCAGCGAGCAATGGGTGCTCGTCCTGCATCAATGATGCGTGGACGAAGCTTGGTTACCGCATCAGCATCCTCCCTGCCGAAGCATTCTTCGCATCAGCAATCATGCTTGTTGAAGGTCCTTCGGAAATGCTTTTCTACGGTGCATTGGCGAGGGTGAACGGCTACGACCTTGACTACAGCAACGTCTCAATTCTTTCGGTTGATGGGGTCGCATTTGAAGTTTACCGACATGTGCTGGATGCATTGGAGATTCCGTGGGCAATGCGGACGGACAATGATGTTTCCGACCTAAAGCTAGGTCCCCGCGATGCGCAAGTGACGCACCGCCAGTTGGCTGGCATCAATCGTGCTCTTTCGCTTGCCGGCATGCCTCTCAAGGCCCACCAGTTGCCCCCTTACGATCAGGCTTCGACCTTGACGGATGGTACGTGGCAGGACGTCAGCAATGCCGTTTCTCCTTTCGGAATCTACCTATCGCAGGTAGATCTTGAGAACGACATTGCCATCGAATTACCTCAACTCCTCAATGGCTTTGGTGGGAATACCCTTCAGCAGGCTATCCAATACCTTCAAAAGAAGAAAGCTACACGTATGCAGGAGTTTGTTGTCCATTGTGGTAGCAGCCTTATTGCCTCGCCACAGGGGAACCTGCTTAAGCCACTGATATATTGTATGAGCGCGGCGGAGCAGACCTAGAAATGAACTCATTCACACCGAGCGTGGAGCAAGACAGGGCCGTCCTGTACAAGGGCGACATGGTCGTTATCGCTCGCCCCGGAAGCGGCAAGACTAGCGTCGTATCTCGCAAGATACGGGATACCGTATCTCGGCTAAAAGGTCATCAGGGCATCATCGCCATTTCGTTTACCAATAAAGCGAGCGACGAATTGGAGCGACGGTGTAAAGCCGGTGCCTTCGACGTTAAGGGCTCATTCTTCGGAACAATTGATGAATTTTGCCTCCGAGAGATTGTGTTCCCGTTCTCCAAGCACTTGATGGCGGTCGCTACCGAAATGAGTACGGCACGACTGTCCGAACTCCCCGGAACATTGTGCTCAATGCTTCCCTTGAAACCTCTCCAGGACGCAACGTTAGAGGAAACAAGAGACTACCTTCCCTTCTTGCGTCAGGCACTAATTGACGGCTATGTGCCGCTTGAAGGTGTGGGCATGCTTGCGCGATACGTAGTGGAGAATTCAATTGCGTGCAGGAGGTACCTCGCTGCGCGCTACGAGGCTGTTTACGTTGACGAATACCAGGACAGTGGATACTTCCAGCATCAGCTTTTCCTCAAGCTCCGTGACTTGGGGTTGACCGCTGTCGCGGTTGGCGATAGCGACCAATCAATCTTCGGATTTGCCAAGAAGGATTCCGTCCACCTGCTTTCGCTGGCAGCGGAGAGCAGTGGATTTGCCCAGTTCCCAATCACCACGAACTTTCGCAGCCACCGCTCTATCAATGATTTCGCGCTTCGCCTTCTTGACGCCAACCATCCGATTGCTCCAACAGATGATATGCGTGTCTTTATAAAAAAGGTCATTGGGGATCAGCGAGCTATGGGGAATTGGCTAACTTCAGCTATCCCCATATATATGTCTCACTATGCGGTCTCTTCGGCTGATAGAGTTGCCGTTCTGTGCCGTCATCAGCACTCTGCGCGAATGATCGCAGATGAGCTGAAGATTCCATATCATCTTGTTGAAGATCGGCCGTTCAACGCAACCCCTGGGGGCGAGGCCAATCTTTTTTCAGATCTGCTCAGACTACGCCACGACTCTCTACTTACGGCGGAAGCGCTGATCGATAGGTTTGTGCGCAGAAAGCTACCGCTCAAACATCTCCGCGTGATCCGAAAGATGGTGCTGGGCTGCAGGAGCTGCTCTGAACAGGATCTTGTCAGGACGGTATTGAATGCGTCGGAGACCTTGCTGGACAAAAAGCCTTCAGTGGAGGGGGAGCAGGAGCTTATGGCGATCTGTGATGACTACGCAAAGCTTCGTTGGTTCAGCACCCCGCCCAGCGATGCTGTGCAGATCATGACATTACACAAGGCGAAAGGGCTCGAGTTCGACTTGGTGTTCCATGCAGACCTTTACGATCACGTGATGCCAACCCGCCGGTATCCACCGAATACGTATGGCCAGGTCATTTATGAGAACGAAATTCAGTGCTTGAACCTGCATTACGTTGGGGTTACTCGCGCTATTCAGGCGTGTACTCTCATGACATCTAGCTCGCGCGTCAATAGCCAAGGGGCAGTTAAGTCCGGAGCTCCCTCCCAGTTCATAGGCAGACATGGCACCAACGCGATAGAGATTTCTTGGTAGCTTCTCTGTCGCCCTGATGACACAACTTGGATGAGTTTGGAGTCCGACTGGAATCCGAAAAATGAGTTGCCCGGGAAATTCGGCCGACCGAACTGATGTCCGCTTCCGGCCAGGAGCGGACGTTGGCGATCGCCTAATACGCTGACGGTAACACTGCGCTACCTGTGTTCTAGCCGTTTCAGCCACGATTGATAGAGCTCAGCATCCAAATCCCTACCCTTGGCGTTAAGAAAATCGGCTTCGAACTGCAATGCGACGTCGTACGCAACTTCCCGCGCCCTCACAACCTCGACGTGCCCGCTCCTGACTTCAGTCCAGCTATCTATTGCAGCGAATAGCTCGTAGCACCAATCAGCGATGGCCTGGTCTGTGAACGTCGCCTCCTCTCCGTCTCTGCCCTCGCGCAGGAGCTCTGCGAGGCTGATCACGGATAGCGGAAAGTCAGACAGGGGGACTTTGGTGGCGACCATATCTTCTCTGGTTGTCCGGTTCGGCTAGGAAAAAAAAGCTAGCACCCGCTGCTCTCGCTTGCCCAGTCCGCTGTTGGCCAGATGCCATTCTGTTGCTCAGACCTGCCGATGCCTATCCATCAACGTGCAGGCTGCATCTGCGGTGCCCTTGAACCCCGCCGCACCAGATATAGCGCAACCAGGAATGGCCACAGCGAGTTGATCGACGAGAACAGGCGCTGTGTCAGCCCCCTGAACCCATCCGGATCCGCTCCCACCACGTTCAACCAGAGATAGACGATGCCCGCGATGCTCACCATAGCAGTCACGGCGTACGCCCTTCGGTTGGCAGACCACGCGCTCAGTTCGATGTGCGACATCGCCGGTGCAATGATGTTTGCGATACCGATGGTGTAGAAGCCGTGCATCGGATGGCCCATGGGCCAGAGCCCGTTGGTCAGCATGGAGATGCCAAAGACCATCCAGCAGATCGCGCCTACGGCAATCCGGCGACCGGACTCCCGCCATACCCCAATGGCAAACGCTACGAAGCCCATACCGGAGCCGATAGCCGCGATCCTGCCGCAGATGCTTGCGAGCGTCGGTGCCTGCAGCAGCTCGCTGGCGTGCTGTGCAAGCGGGTTGTAGCCCGGCGCGAACAGGGCGGCAACGCTGGTCCAGAACAGGAACCACGGAAGCGGGACCAGACCCGCGCAGAGAAGCAGTCGGCTGCGGCGTGACACGTACAGTGATCCTTGTATTGGCCTGCGCCAGTGGGTGGAATCCGTTCAAACGCTACAAGACCGTCCTGCTGCGGGCAGGGCAGCCCCGCATGACTACAGCAGTAGTCAGATTGCGCGCGGCACTCGGTAGGTTCAATAGGCAAGAAGTCATTTAAACCATCTCACGGGTGTCGCAGCGGTTCGGTTGCATGAGCGATCACACGTGTCCTATGGGCGAGTGCTGTCGCATTTGCCGCGCCTTACATCTCTGGCGGAAGGTTCTGACGACTCCGTTACAGAAGTGCCGTTCCGCCTAGCACGCCAAGGCTCTCGCCGCTTCCGGTGCTATGCGACAATGCCAAAAGCGTCTCGGGTTTTGGCGGCATTGACCCCTACCCGTTGGCATTCCGCACAACAGCAGGTAATCGTTACTGCGCCACCGTGCATCGGTGGCCGGGACTCGAAAACCCGTTGTTGTGATGAAGTTTGCGCTTGCCAGCCGGCATCACCTTGCGTGGTGCCGGCTGGCAATCCGTCTGCCGGCTATGGCGGGCGGGGCGTGGGGGCCTCGTGCCCACCGGCGATCATCACACACCGGTTTTCGAGCCACGCTCTGCCCGCCACCTTTATCGGTGGCGGCGTCCGCCTGCATGCACGGAGCCCGCCATGACCACGCCGCACTCCCCTCCCCCGCGCCCGATCCAGGAAGTGCCCTCGGCCACTCCCGCCCCGGACCCCAACAGCCTCATCGCCATCCTGCACGCCATCGGCGCCGGTGCTGCTGCCGACGGCCAGCCGTGGCCAGAACGCCATCACCTGCGCAGCCGGCAGATGCAGTTGTCCGACGCCGACTGCGCACTCACCGGCCAGCGCATCGTGCAGGAGATCCTGCTGGCGGCCGAGCGCACGCGCCAGAACGGTGAGCCCGAACAGTACGTGGGCGACCGGGTGATGGAGGGGCTGGTGATGGCCGATCTGGCGCTGACCGCCTTCATCCACGAGCGGGTACGGCCCAAGGACTGAGCGCGCTTGTGGCGCGTACGTTTCTGCCTGTGTGCGGGGTGACGAATGAAGAACCACGGCCTTGCCGCTGCGGCGGCGTGCGCCTCGATCATGGCGGCGGTGTGGATCGGGTGGCCCGAGCCAGCGGGCGATCAGGTGTGGGCCTACCAGAAGCTGCAGCCGGCCGATTACCGCCTGCTGCACAGTGATGCACTCGGCTTCGTGAGCGCGAAGGCACACGAGGGCTTTGAACTGCACACGCGCCATGGCGGGGCAACGTCCTTCGAGATCCGATGCAAGGGCGTTGTGGTGATGGACGTGGAGAACGCGCCCTCGCGCGTACTGATCCGCATGCCTGCCGATGCACGGTGGCGGGCGCCGGACATCGAGCGTCTGCGCACCAGCTTCGAGCGTTGGCTGGATCTGCACCAGAGCCAGGGGCGGTTGCTGGTGGAAAGTGCGGGGCCTTCGTGGGTCGAGGCACGGCTTGGGCGCCTTGACAGGTCGGTGCCTGATGACCAGCGCTGCGTGTTCAGGGACCCAGGCCACCCTCGGCTGGAATCTCCCTCGTCATTCCGCCTATCCAGCAGACCATTGCAGGCAGTGGAAGGAATGGCAGCATCATCCTCAGCATTGTTCCGACTTCCCCAAAGAGTCGCGTGAATCACGTGCCCCTGGCACCGTTTCGGCGCAACTTGTGGCTGCGCAGAAGCCCCGCTAGCATCGGCTCAACGGTTTTTCCCGTTCTGCCCCCGCATCCATGATGGAAGCCCCTGTGACCGAATCGACCGCCACCGAAGTTTCAGCCGAAGCCGCATCTCACAAGGGCGAATTCTTCCTGATCGACGCAGGCTTGCTGAGCAACGGCGGGGTTCCCGGTATAGAGATCGCCAACGAAGACAAGCTGATCGATCCGGGGATGAATGTCGTCTCGCGTCCTGATGGAACGCCAGGCCAGTATCCGGAGCGCCCCCACCTGGTTCATGTGCCCCAGAAGGGCGCAATGCCACGCGATCTGGAAGAGCTCGCTGGCATCTGGATTGTGTCGGAGCCGTTGAAGCAGCTGTTTGAGCAGATGGACCCCCAGGCGTTTGCCTTTGTGGCCTGCGACTTCAGCCTTGCCGACGGCAGCCCCGGGCCCCAGTACTACCTGGGCAATGTGCTGCGCAGGCTCGACGCTCTGGATGAAGCCTCGTCCCGCGTGAGAATCAAGCTCGACCACAATTATCAGACCGGCGAGGACGAGAAGCTTTACAGCCTTGTCGGCGGCGCCAGCCTGGTGTTCAAACAGGACGTTGTGGGCGATGCCCATATCTTCCGCCAGGATCGTATGGGCGCACCGCCCATCTGCGACCGCGCGATGTTTGATGCATTGAATGCCACCAACTTCTCCGGCGTACGGCTGCGCGATGTAGCCGATCTCTAGGACGAGCGCCTTCAAACGGATTCTTGAATGAGGTGGTGCGCATGGCCGACACACCGGTTTTCCAGGGACACCATCTGATCGAACAGAATGCGTTCGAACAAAGCCAGCTGCTGAAGTCGCTTGCCAGGAGTGGTCATTTCACGCTCCACGGTTCCGACAACATCCTCAACCTGCCCGCGAACCCCGCGCTGGCAACCCGGTTGGGTATCTCGCCGCACTCGGGCGGCCCGTTGAGTGCGTACTCGGATCAACTGAAGTTCGTTCTCGACGACCTCGCAGAAACCTACGACGGCCGAGCGCTGCTGGCGAAGGATTCTGCGCCGGATGTGCGCGCTGCCGCCGCCGAGCGTATGGGTGCCCGCATCCAGAACCTGGAGTTCACGCTTCGCGCCGGCATCCTCAACGGCGACCTGGTCACCAACACGCCGGAGAACATGACCCCGGCCGAAGCCAACGCCAGGATCCGCACCTTCTTCGCCGATCTGGACGGCTACCAGCGCACCCACGCCGCGCAGATTGCGGAACTGAAGACCCTCAACCCGTCCGAGTTGCGCTGGCGCGGCGTCATCCACTCCGAAGCCAACGTGACGGCGGCGCTGGATGCCATCGACCAATCCGGCAACTCCACCCTGAGCGAGCGCTGGGGGGGCCGCGCATCGTTGGGCACCGCAATTGAGGAGGCCAACCAGGGCGGCCGCCTGCCGCTGAGCGAGCACACCGCGGCCCGCGTGCGTACGGCGTTCAACCCGGAGATGCCACTGACCATCGTGCGCCCTGGCCCGGCAACCACCGCTCCGGAACTGGCTGGCTCTGCTGGAAGAGCGGGCGCTGCGGAAGGTGCCGCCGAAGCTGCCGCCGCGCGCGGACAGATTACCGGCGCACGCGTACTCGGGGCTGCGGGTGTTGCCGCACTGGCGGTGGACTTCGCTATCACCGGCCACCGCGTGGCCGAGTTGCACAGCGAAGGCAACAACGCCGGCGCAAAATCTGCGGCCACCCACTTCGTGGGGCGCACTGCAGGCGGCTTCGGTGGCGGCTTCCTGCTGGGCGCGGGGTACGGATTGTTCACCGGATCGTGGACTGGGCCAGGTGCGCTGGCTACCGGGCTGCTGGGCGGCGTGGCCGGTGGCTTCGGCGGTGAGTACTGGGCGCAGTACCAGGACAAGAAAGCGGTTTACACCCAGGTGGACCGCAGCGGCAACGAATGGAGCCGCGATCCGGAAGATGCCAAGGGCACCTGGAGCCGCAGCGTGCGCACGCCGCAACCCGACGGAAGCTACCGCGAGACCACCATGGTCGCCGGTGGCCGGCTGCTGGATGAGCTGAACTACAAGGCCGCCAACGACTCATATTCACTGGGCATGGCCAACCTGCCCAAGCCGCAGAACCCCTTCAAGCTTGATGCAGGCGGCGAGAGCGCGCCGCCGCGCGAGCCGTTTGAAACCAACCGCCACTACGTGCGCAATCCGCACAACGGCGAATGGAACCTCTCCATCCACGCGATGATTGATGGACGCGTCCCTTTTGACTACAGCGTGCCTGTCGGCCCGGAAAAATCGGGCCAACTGGAACGGGAATCGCAGCGCATCATTGCCCAGAACGCCTTGAACACGCCGGAGGCGCTTGCCGCCCGTTACCAGGTGGCGTTCAACCAGTACAACTGGCACGAGTTCGCCACCATTGAGCCGGTACCGGAGGTGATCACCAACGCGCTGACCCAGACGCAGCCCCTGCGCGCTTCCAACGGCGAGAAGTACACGCAGGACGCCAACGGGCAGTGGCAAACGCCGGGTTGGGTGTATGGCACCAACCCGGCCGAGGGCAGCATCGTCGAGGAGCTCAATCGTACGCGCCAGAGCCAGCAGGCCGGCGTACAGGAGCTGACGTCCATGGCCGACATCGCCCGGGCCAACCCCACGCCAACCGAATACGGCCTGCGCAGTCAGGTGGTGGACGCCTACCGTAGTGCCGGCATTGTGCGCAGTGCCGAAGAGATTGATGACGCCGTAGCCGCCGTTGCCCAGGATCACGCACGCGCCGTGCCCGACTTCGGTACGTTCATGCTGCAGGTACAGAAGGATGGCTCGCTGGCCACACTGGCCGGGAAAGATGACGAGCGCATGCAGATCGTCTGCGTCACCACGCCACAGGAGATTGCCCAGGCACACGTGCAGCGCTCGACCGCGGAGCAGCAGCCCGCGGATGCCCTGCCGCGCGCGCCAACTTCACCTGAGCCCGCACCGAATGCATCGCCGCCACACACCTCCAGGCCTGCCACGCAGCACGACGCTGACGTAGACCGGCGCCACGGCACGGCCCTGCGCCCAGATGGCAGCGGGCTGTTGGAACAGCTGCGCTCGTCGGTAGCCATGCTGGATGAGAAGAACAACAAGCCGTGGGACCAGAGCAGCGACCGCCTGCTGGCCAGCGCCTACCGGCTTGCAGCAGAAGCCGGGTTCAAGCCCGGCGACCAGGTAGACATGGCACTGAGTGAAGCCACCGAAACCCGTGCTGCGGGCGCCACGCTGTTCGTGACGCGCTCAGGACCGGGCGCGTCATCGGACCCCGCCGCCAACCGGGTGCAGATGCCAACACAGGAGGCCCTGGCGGTCGCACCGGAGCAGCAGTATGCAGCGGCCAACCGGAGCCTCGGCGCTCAGGATCGGGAGCAGTCGCAGCAGCTGGCGCAAGCGCAGGAACGGCAGCAGGAAGAGAGCCGGCAGGGGCCGCGGTTGGGTTGATGGCAACGTGACGCTTGGGTTCTTCATGAGAACGCCAGGGTTCCTGCCTGGACGGAATCAGGCGAATGCTCCCTCCGAACATCTCAAGCCTTCCGGGCGTCAGCCCGCACTCCCGAGCGTGCCCATTGCTGGGAGTGTCACGGCACTACCGCTCTGATCTGCGAGGTCATACACCACCAATGCCTCGTCTCCAGTTCCGGCGCGGCACTTCAGCGCCCCCCTGTTGTCCCAGGCGGCGGACCCTCCCGTCATCTCGAATCCATCGGCATGGCCCACGCCGTTGCATACCAACACGCTCATCCCAAGCTCCCGCGCGACTGTTGCGTAGTGGCGGTGAGCCCGCTCCATACCGATCATGTTCTTTGCAACACTGGCAACGTAGACCGTCGCTCCCGCGTCCTTGGCCCGCAATGCACTTTCCATCTGTAGCGACTCGAAGCAGATGGCGGGGACAAGAATTTCCTCTCCAAGGGTTACTGACAGGGACGTGGTTCCTGCCTTGAAATAAGGCAGTTCGTCGGCATGCAGCATCTGCTTGGTGTAGACAGCCGGTGCCTGACCGCTGCGGAAGACGAACATGCCGATCTCCGGCCCATCGTTGCCGCGGTACGGCCCGCCGACTGCGACCAGAATCTGGTGCCGATCGCTCAGAGACTGGAATACCTCCAGATGCGCGTCATCTGGGGTCATTGCCAGCTGTTCGGCCAACCGTGGCTCATAGCCGGTCAGCGACATCTCCGGAAAGAAGACCGCCGCACCGCCACACGAGACGGCCCGTTCAATGAAGTGCACGTGCCGTTCGATATTGCCATCGATGTCGCCAGGAGCTGATCGCATCTGTGCTGCAACTATCTTCATTCCATCCTCTCTACTCAGACGCAGGCCGAAGCAAGAACCACCTCGTACGCTGATTATGCAACCGCCGGTTGAGTGCCTCCATCGGGGATCGAGGCGCGATCGGGTTGCTTCAGCGAGGCGACTCCTGATGCGCAGCGACATCTGTTCAGGGAAAGGGATCGCCCTTGACCGGAATCCCCTTAGCCGTTTCACCCGCAATGCCCGATGGCGCCGTGCCGAATGCCTGCCGCACCATCGAACATCCATCCGCAGGAATCCACACATGAGCCTGGCGCTGGTCCACAGCCGTGCCCGCGCCGGGGTCGATGCCCCGCTGGTGCGGGTAGAAGTGCATCTCTCTGGCGGCCTTCCTGTCACCCAGATCGTTGGCCTGGCCGAAACCAGCGTGCGCGAATCCCGCGAGCGTGTGCGGGCCGCCCTGCTCTGCGCTCGCTTCGACTTTCCACAGCGGCGCATCACCCTGAATCTGGCGCCCGCCGACCTGCCAAAGGAAGGCGGGCGCTACGACCTGGCCATTGCGCTGGGCATTCTTGCGGCCAGCGGCCAGGTCGATCCACAGTCGCTGCTGCAGTACGAATTCCTGGGCGAGCTTGGCCTGACCGGTGAGCTGCGGCCGGTGGTGGGCGCGCTGCCAGCCGCGATTGTGGCGGCCGAGGCCGGCGCAACCTGATGGATTGGACCCAAGACGATGGCGGCAGCCCCCACTCCGGGCACCACAGCGCCAGTGCGGCGGCACTGGTGGCAAGTGGCAAGTGGCAAGTGGAAATCCACCATGCAGACGCGCTTGTCACATTCCTCAATATGACCATGCTCTGAAACACCGCCTAACTGCTCTGTAAAGTCTATCCTGCCGGCGCACAAGGCCAGAGCTCGACACCTCTCAATCCTGCAGCTCTGATGGCGTTCGCTACTGTCGCACTCACAATCATTGCGTTCGCCGACTGATGCTCGACCCCGAAACGCTGCGAACTACGGAAGATCGGCACATCTGGAGGGTTCTTGATTGACGGGAAAAAGCCGCGGTCATGCCATTGGTAGCGTTCTCTGCCGCATTTCTCGCAACGAACTCCCTCCAGCTCACCCATACATAGCGGAACCACAGGCCCAAGATCGAGTTGAACAACCTCATCCAAGAGGCTTCCTCTGGTGTCCTCAACCGGAAGCACTCCGATACCCAGGGGGCGAAGATGTTCTGACCAAACGGAAGTCTGCATGAAGCAAGCTTCCTCTACCCAATTCAGCTTCAGAAAGGCATTCCGCCCCCATTTCAACGTCTTCTTGATCCGGAACGGCGCCACCTGAACTGCGCCTTCGCCACATTTTGGGCATCGCGCGCTCAGGTCGTATACCTGCTCAAGATACAGAAAATCTCTTTCTGGCTGCGGGTAGCCGCTGGCGTGGACAACCTGAAGCGCGCAGTGTGCGGCTTCCGAAATCTCCGCAGCAGTAAACTCCGTAGTCACAGAAGTTGCACCATTCCACGAGCGAATCAAGCTACAAGCTTCACTCCACCCTGGCGCACCTTCCAAAGCAAAGCTCACAGCAATGCCACCGACTTCAGGACGAGGATCAGCCGGGGGCTGAACCTTCAAGCCTAGAGCACGGAGCTGCAAAGCACGTGCCTCACTCCAAGTGAAAGCAAATCGATACTTGATCTTCATGTCACGATGCTATCAGAGTCCCAAAGACTTAAGAATGGCGGGATGATTGGCATAAATTGACCTTGCGGCGTCCATTATCTGGGCTTGGCTCGGTGGCGGCCTGCCATACGGAAACATCGATCGCCACTGGTTGGTAAAGACCTGATGCTCCGTTCTAGTCACCACAACCGAAAGCATTTCACCCTCCTTCACTTGCATAACACCTGCAAACCGCTTCTCAATAAGATGGTGAACTTGTAACCCAGACCCTGTACCCACCATTCTCTTCAGAGAGTTGTAGGATGCAATGCCAAACTCACCCGCACGCGAGAGATTCCCAAAGCCTCTCGCTGCATTGCCCCCACGCAGCACTACCATGATGGAGGCGAGCTTGAGGCCACCAGCAGCCGTTGATCCCGTTGGAGAGTTCATCAACGGAACGACGATCGCCTCCGACACGGCATCGAAATCGGTCAAGCTCCCCTGTCCGATGAAGAAATTCCGTTCAGAAAAATACTCCTCAATGGCGCCCAGGCCTGTAGCCTTGACGGTCTCCGCAGGCGCGGGGGCGTTGGGATCGTGCTGTGGCACTCCGCCAGGTGTCGGCGACGGCGCACCGGTCAGGTTTGCCCCGGCGAACCAGCTGCCATTGCACATATGTGACCCGGTTGCCTGGTCACACGCGCCCGTGGGATCTGAGAATCGGAATGGGTTGTTGCTGGCGTATCGATAGCGATTGAAATTTGGCCCTCCGGAGGTGCTAGCAGCTAACGGATCGGGAGAAATGAACCTCGCCAGTTGTGGGTCGTAGTAGCGCCGCCCCATGTAGACCAGTCCCGTGTCGGGGTCTGCAAGATGGCCTGAGTAGCCTGGAATCTTCGCAGCAGGCGCCGCGTCTGCCTCGCCATACGGTGACCAGAAGTGACGCGTCAGCACCTCTCCATTAGCCCTGCTCGTTGCCACCAGCGTATTGAGTGCATCGTGATGAAGATAGGTGAGCGTTGCGCCCGTGGCAGAGCTGGTGCGAATAGCCAGCAGTCTCTTGCCGAGGTAGATGTAGTCAGACGTTTCCCCACCTTGGGTGGACTCGATCAGCTCCCCACCCACGAGGTACTGCCAGGAGCGATCCAGATCACTCGCCAAGAAGCCAAGTTCACCGCCACCGCGCTCTGGAATGGATACCTCCCAGTTGTGGCTAGCCGTGATGGGCGTCTTGCCCAACATGGGTGAAGCTTCTGATGTCGGTGCCGACGTTGATGCTGTTGCGTAAGCACGCAGTCCGGCTCCGTCGTAGAAGTATTTCTGCACATCTCCGGCGGAACGGAGCTGGCCACCCATGTCGTAGGTGAACGTCTGGCCATTACGTACCGCCAGATTGCCTGCCACGTCGTAGGAGAAGCCAGAGACGCCGTTACCGCTGGGGTCCCGCAGCAGTTCCAGGCGATTGCGGGTGTCGTAATGGAACGTGCGCTCCCGCTTCCCTGGCAATCGCATCGAGACGATGTTGTCCAACGTGTCATAGCCGAACGTGTACTGCCCATTCCCACCAAATGCCGGCGCGCGGGCCTGAATCAATCGATCAAGGCGATCGTAGCCCAAGCTGATCTTCCAGGAGTCGCCGCGTACGGCATCGCTGATCTGGCTGATGTTTCCCGTCGCGTCATAGCTGTAGTTCAGATCGACCATGCCACTGTCAACGATGCGGCTGGTCAACTGTCGCGCATTCTCGGTTACGCCACGTACGATGCCATTGCCGTAGGTCAGCGCGGCGGTTTCACCACTGGGGAAGTAGGCGATGTTGCTGGCGAGTACGGCGCCCGTGCCATCCTGTAGCCGCACGGGCTGGCCCAGAGCATTCAAGGATTGCTGGACGGAGTAGCCATCAGGGTAGTCCGTACGAACATGCTGACCCATGTGGTCATAGCCAAATGCCAGCGTTCGGGCGCTCGCGCTGCCTATGACACGGCTCTGACTGACCACCGACCCGAGAGAGTTGTAGGTACGGGTGGTCACCACTGGCACACGGTCCTGATTGAAGACCCTCTCAGTCTTCAGCTGGCCCGTAGGTGTGTACTCAAGCTGCTGATCACCCAGACCATCGGGATAGACCACCGTCTGCAGGCGATTGCTGGCATCGTAGTTGCGTGAAACGCGGCGCGCTGCAATCTGCGGCGCCTCACGGTTGCATTCGGTCAGGCTGGGCAACTCCAGCCCGCTCGCACTCCAGGCAAGATTGCCGGCCGCATCGTAGCCAAACACGGTCGCCCCGGTTTCTGGCTCGATGACCTTGCACAACCGAAGGTTGTCGTCGTAGACGTATCGCCGGGCCACGGTCGGGGCCGGATTGTCTGGATTGACTGGCAAGGTAGGAGCGGCTTTGGCGGTGGCCGCCGCCTGGGCAATCGCATCACCCGCAACCGAAAGCGTGAATCGATTCGTGCCGGCGCCAATCGGCACCACGATGGAACCGCTCGCTCCGCTGCCGACCACAGAACCGCCATCACGCTTGAGTTCTGCACGGGAGTCCGTGGCCGACCAGGTCAGGGTGACGTTGCAGGTCTGCGCACCAGCTGCAATCTGGCACATCGCAGGGGACACAGACAGAGTGCCACTGGGCGCTGCGGGAACGACGAACGCACCGGAACCGCCAATGGTGTTGTTGGGTTGTCCAACGGGGGAAATTCCATGGACATAGATCGGTTGCCCAGCCCGCTGGCGGCGCTGCTCATTGCTCATTGGAAGCGAGAAGCGATGATTGCCTCCGGCCTTGCAGGACGTAGCCACGGCCGGCTCACTCGCCAAATCGGCCTTACCGGTCAGGAAGATCGTCCCGCCACTGCCGGCGGCTCCACCGGTGTAGACATGAATTTCGATCGACGAATCAATGCCCGTCGAACACGCCCACCCTCGGATCTGACCGTCGCTGGTGACGCCATCGATATTGCCGATTACCTTGGACGGCGGCCCGTTGACGGTGACCTGGACATTGTCACTTTCCCGACCAAACCACTCTTTGCCCTCTTCCAGCAATCGCCATTGGAAGCTGTAGACGCCCGGCAATGAAGGAGCTACCACATCGAATTCAAAGAACGCAGGCAGCTGTGGACTGACGTCATTCGGCATTGGGACCCGCGCTCTGCCCCACAGGACATTGTCATTGGGATTCCAGGAGCCCAGTGCATAGCCCGCAGACGCCGACCACGTGGTATTGCCCGTATTGACGAACTTCAGCTTGACGCGATAGGTCCGCCCGGCCTCCATGCTGGTCGGGACTTCTTGCTCATACATGACGCCGCGGTTGAGCCTTCCGGTCGTCTCAAAGGTCTGCTCGCTGCTGGTGCTACCAAAGCGAACACCATTGCGGTTCATCTGCCATTGGAGCGTTGTCGGCCCGTTCTCACTGGCCGCTACTCCGTTGAACGCAAACGTTGCTGTGCCGCCCGGAGCCACGTCGTGGGGTACAGCAACCTCGGCAATTCCTAGCTTCGTAGCGCTGGAAACGTAGCGCTCGGCCTGACCCAGTCGATAGCCCTCCCCTGCTCGCCAAGTTGTGTTGCCCGTGTTTCGGAATATGACAGTACCACTGAATGGAATTCCTCTATCGGCCGAATTAGGCCAGCTTGCGGAAACGTACTCCGCGCCGTCAAAAGGGGTTGGCGGTGCCGCCACCGTGACCGTGATCGTGGGTGAGATTAGTTGTCTGGAAGACTCATTGCCGTTGAAGTTGCGCACGCCAAATGCCTTGTAGACATATTGATACGTGCCCGCTGACAGGCCGTTCTCGGTATAGGTCCCGTTCGGAAGTCGGGAGATCACTTGGCCATTGCGCGTGAGCTGTATGTCTTCCAAATACTCGGCTTTGGGGCCAGTGCTTGTGACGCCACTTTTGAGCTGCAACTGATAGGTTGCTGGTGCCGTGTAGGAGGTTTGGGCTGGCCCCGTAAGTTCAATCCAAGCGTCAGCGTGTGCCACCTGGCACAGGAAGATGATCATCAGCCCCAGCAGAACAGCTGCGGCCGTGCGTAGTTTTTCAGTGTTCACGAATGCCATCCTTGACGTGGTTTCAGTTTGCGGACTGGGCCACTTCGGTAGTCAGGCCAAACGCATTCCGTTTTATGCTGACCTTGCTGCCATCGGCACGAATGATCTGCGCAGGCTTCCCGTAGTCCGGGCCTTCAAACGCATCGAATCGGGTGATGGTCTGATGGCCGAGTGGATCCACGACTGTTGTGGTGGCATTGCTGCTGTAGCCAATGGTTGTAATCAGCAGGCCCTGCTCGCTGTCCTGGGACGAAGAGGTCTTCCGCCCCAGCGCGTCGTACTCGGTCCAGGTACCGGTCGCCACCGTGCTATCGCGTGAAGGATAAGAGGTGAACGTCAGGCGACCTTCGCTGTCGTATGCGTTCCTGACCCATCGCTGCGTGCCGGCGACGTTGTTTGCATCGTATTCGCGCACCAGGAGCGGCTGCCAGAGTGCGTCGAGATAGGTTTCCTGACGCCGTGCCCCTTGGGCGTTATCGACTCGCCAGTGCCCCGGCGAAAGGCCGTACTCATCGACCGCGACCTGACGGAATGAGATGGTAGTCTTGGCCCACTGGTTCTCATCGACCGGCGGTTGGACTTCGCGCACGCGACCCATCGGATCGTGCAGATAGGAAGTAGTCCTTTGTAGCGCGTCCGTGGTGGAAGTGATCCACCCGTTTCCATCTGCCGACATGCGATTGGTAGTGCCATCGGGATTGATGACCAATCGCGGCACGCCGCGATACCAGTCTTGGATCTGCGTTTCGTTCCCCTTTCCATCGCGCACTGCACTGATCGTGCCATCCGCCGCATAAGTAACACTCTGCAGCAAAGCCCCGGCCCGATAGACGGCATTCGGCTTGGCCATACCGTCATAGGCATACTGTGTGGTGATCTTTCCCGACGCAGCCTCCTTGACACTCAGCACCTGATCCAAGACCCAAGGGCTGGCCGTATCCAGATGCTCTCGTATCTCAGCCTTGGTACCAGAAGGACCGGTATAGCTCACGCGTGCCGGACGGGCCTTGCGATCGAAATCGCTGTAGACCACGCGGTAGGTATCGCCATCTTGAGAGAATGTGCTTTCACTGAGAGCGCTCAGCATGCCCGCCAAGAACTGACCCGCTTGGACCCCGATAGAATGCCCGACCCGCGTCCTGAACGGACCGGTCTCGGAACCGAACGTATAGGTGTAGAGCTCGTCACGCTGCACTTGGCCAGCTGCGTCCAGAACCTGCTTTTGCATGAGCTTTCGCTCGTTCAGAGCTGGATTGGCACCGTAGCGCTCGCGAATCTGCGTTCCATCCGGCTTGGTCAGGCTGGACCAGCGGCCGCTTCCCGGCAACTGCAGGTTGTAGCTTCGCGTAGTGACCATCGGAGACAGTCCGGGCCCGGTGATGGTGCGCTTCTTCAAAGACCAGGCTTGGTAGTGCGAGGGTGTCAGTCCATTGCAAGGATCGGAGCGAATGAACAACTCCATTTCAAAGTCGAATATGCCTCGGGCACCCGAGGGGGCGACCACCGTCATCTGCGTAGGAGGGGGCTCACTACCGGCCCGTATTTCGCACCCGCCCTCATCGTCGGCTTTACGGATAGGGAAACTGGACTGGAGGCGTCCGCGATGACTGTAAGCCCACGCCGAGCCATCCGGAAGCGTGACCTGGGACAAGCCGCCGTCGTTCCCGTCCGTGTCGCCAACATACGAATACCGCCATATGCGCCCATTGGCTTGCACGCTGGTCACCCGACCGTCGCCGTCATAGCTCAGGTCAATCCGGCGACCGTCGCTGGACTCAATGTTAGTGAGTTTGTCTCCGTTGTAACTATAGGACACCCAATTCCCATAGCGGTCCTCCACACGCGACGCCAGAAGATAGACCCGCTTACGCCCCACCGAACGATTGGCAGCGCCATCACTGAACTGAGCTGTTGCATAGGGTCTTTCCACACCCCAGTCGAAGAAGTACTTCTTCCCATCCGGGGTGTGCCCAATAAACGCCTCGCCCGGATATCCATTTCGTGTTGCAGCCAAACAGGTGAACCGTGCTCTCGAAGCCGTCATCCACTTGGGCGCCTCCAAGCCTGGTGCCGTGGCATGGGACGGATCGTCGGCAATCAGAAGCTCCTCGCCATTTCCGCCATGCCACTTCACGTCAATGCCGAAGCCGATATTGGTATAGCCCCAGGTCTCCAATAGGTAGGGCGCCTTATTGACCGAACAACGCTGTGTGGTCTGCGCCCCTGGATCGCCCGTAATCCATCCAGCCCCCTTGGTCCATACGCCCGACATGTGGGGAACGACGATTTCCCAATCGTCAAACAGCGTCAGCCCTTTGGCCTCGCTATAGCGAGATCCTCGGTTGACGGCCTCAACTCCAAAGCGGCGGGCGATGCTGACCGGAAGGTCGAAATTGCCAGGTATGGACACGTCTTCAACAAGGAACTCGGTGCTGCCGTCGAAGCCGGAAGTTCGATCCCCGAATACCTCATCTGCGGATATGGCGGCAAGCGACTGCGCGCTTTTTACCCTCTTCTCATACTCTTGATAGTTGAAGAGTCCATCCTGGGCTGAGACGTGGAACCCGACTCCCAGCGCAAGTGCCAAGCCGACGATGAGCGAGCAAAGCGGCGAGCCCGGATAAACATTGCAGGGAGCATTTTCCCCCCGCCGGTCCTTGGCAGAAATCATGTCCGTTACATCCTTGGATGAAGGGCGACAAACGACTCAGCTTCCGTTCATGCGGATGATTACTCCAACTGAAGTACCCTTGTCAAGACCTGATCTTCATGTTCGGACTTCCTCAGTTCAATCAGCAGTCGCCCTGTTGGGTAGCCAGCATGATCGATGCAGTCTGGCGAGTGCCGGATAGCGAACGCGCGCGCATCAGCTTCGAGCGTTGGATGAACTCTCAGCGGAAACTGGGACGGTTGCTCTAGGAAGACGCAGAGCCACTGTTGGTCGAGGCGTGCTCTGGGTGCTCTGGCGAGTGTGCACCCGGCGAACACCGGCCAGAATCCTCCTAGCCACTTCACCAGCAATTCCCGATAGCTCCCCGCAGCGCACCTGCCGCACCATCAAGCGTCTCTCTGCAGGAACCCAATCATGAGCCTGGCACTGGTCCACAGCCGTGCCCGCGCCGGGGTCGATGCCCCGCTGGTGCGGGTGGAAGTGCATCTCTCTGGCGGCCTTCCTGTCACGCAGATCGTGGGCCTGGCCGAAACCAGCGTGCGCGAATCCCGCGAGCGCGTGCGTGCCGCCCTGCTCTGCGCACGCTTCGACTTTCCACAGCGGCGCATCACGTTGAATCTGGCGCCCGCCGACCTGCCCAAGGAAGGTGGTCGCTACGACCTGGCGATTGCCTTGGGCATTCTTGCGGCCAGCGGCCAGGTCGATCCACAGTCGCTGCTGCAGTACGAATTCCTGGGCGAGCTTGGCCTGACCGGTGAGCTGCGGCCGGTGGCCGGTGCACTGCCGGCCGCGATTGCCGCCGCTGAAGCCGGTCGCATCCTGGTGGTACCGCCGGGGAATGCCGCAGAGGCAGCTTTGGCCGAGCATGCCGATGTGCGTGTAGCGCGCACACTGCTGGAGTGCTGCGCCGGGTTGGGCAATCCGCGCCTGTTGCCGCCCGTGGAACGCGTGGACACGACACCGTTGCCACTGCCCGATCTGACCGACGTGCGCGGGCAGGCGCATGCACGACGCGCATTGGAAGTGGCTGCCGCCGGTGGGCACCATCTGTTGTTGATCGGCAGTCCTGGCTGCGGCAAGACACTGCTGGCCTCGCGCCTGCCCAGCCTGTTGCCGGATACCGAAGAGACTGAGGCGCTGCAGCTGGCCGCGATTGCATCGGTGAGTGGCGAAGGACTGGACCCGCGACGGTGGCGGCAGCGGCCCTTTCGGGCACCGCATCACAGTGCCAGTGCGGCGGCGCTGGTGGGTGGGGGCAACCCGCCCTGCCCCGGTGAGATATCACTGGCCCACCATGGAGTCCTCTTCCTTGACGAGCTTCCAGAGTGGAACCGCAGCGCACTGGAAACCCTGCGCGAGCCACTGGAGTCCGGCCACATCCGCATCGCCCGCGCGGCACGCAGCGTGCAGTACCCCGCGCGGTTCCAACTGGTGGCCGCGATGAATCCCTGCCCGTGCGGCTGGGCCGGTGACCGCAGCAACCGCTGCCTGTGCAGCGACGAACGGATCAATCGCTACCGCGCGCGGGTGTCTGGCCCGTTGCTGGACCGCATCGATCTGCATATCGGCGTGACGCGGATGGACGCGGTGGAGCTGCGGGAGAGCACGCCGCTGGGTGAGCCCAGTGCTGCGGTACGCGCACGGGTGGAAGCCGCCCATGCCCGGCAGCAGGCGCGTGGCGCGCTCAATGCGCATCTGCCGCCAGCGGCGCTGCGGGCGTGCACGAAGCTGAGCGAGGCCGATCAGGATCTGTTGGAGCAGGCCATCGAGCGTCTGCAGCTTTCGGCACGTGCGATGCACCGGATTCTGCGGGTGGCGCGCACGATTTCTGATCTGGCGGGTTGCGAAACGATCCAGACGGCGCATCTGGCTGAGGCCATTGGCTACCGGCAGCTGGACCGGGGAAAGCCCTAGAAGCACCGTCCCGAGTGGTCGTTGGTAGAGTCGACTGTTAGTCGACTCGCGCGCGAAGCGCGGTATCTTGGTGGGCCGACGCGAAGAGCAGTCGACTAACAGTCGACTCTACCAGGAGCGGGTCATGGCGACGGATGGTGCGATGATGCCGGAGCGGGTCATGGCCGCCTGGCGGCGCTAATGCCGCCCCCACGCATTACGCCGCGGAATCCACGCGCCCCCGCTTCGCCAGCAACGCCACCCGACGGCTGACCAGCGCGTGCAGCTCCGCCAGCTCCGACGCCCGGTCAGCCGTCATGTTCCCGCCAAACAGCACCCGCGACAACGCCGCCTCGTCGCTGTCGTCCGGGTGCTGCCACCGGTCCCGGTACACCTTCTGGCACACCAGCCAGGCCAGCCGCAGCCCCCCACCGGGCAACGGACGGACCACGCGCTCGTAGACGTGCCAGAACTGGTACTCGGCCTCCAGGTCGATCACAGGCGTCACGGACAGCGCCTGCCTGGGCCGTCCTGGGCCCCGGATGCCGAACAGCAGGGTTCGCGGGTTGTGCTGTGCCATGCCAACAGGATGACCCAGCAACATTGTGGGAACCTTGCGTCGTTGCCGGAAAATCGCTGCCGGCCGCGCAAAGCTGGGTCTGGGGTCAGAGCCCTTTGCTGCGCAAAGGGATCTGACCCCGATCACGGGATGGCTGCGGGGTCGGATCCCTTTGCGCAGCAAAGGGCTCTGACCCCGGCCTTCGTTGCCTCAGAACGCCATCGAGGTCCTGAACATCAGCTGCCGTGGCGCGCTGCGCTGCAGGGTCTGGTAATCCCCCGAGAATGACGAGCCGGCAATGGTGGCGGTGCCGATGTTGTGGCGGTTGAACAGGTTGCTCACGTCCAGCCGCAGCTCCAGGCCGGGCACGGCGCTGTCCGCACCGAAGCGGTAGGCGGCATAGGTGTTGACCTGCCAGAAGGTCGGCACGCGGATGTCGTTCTCGTAGGTGAAGGGCTGGCGCAGGTAGGAGGTGCTGGTGGCACCGAAACGCCAGTCACCGAAGTGGGCGGACAGGTCGCTGACCAGCGAGATCTGCGGGTAGCCCGGCTGGGCATTGCCCTTGATCGGGTACACGGTGTCGCCCACCACGAAATCACTGTCGTAGTACGAACGGGCCACGGCCACGCCCTGGTAGAACTGCAGGTGGTCGCTCAGGTCGGCGGAGATGCCGAGGTCGGCACCGATCACGTGCATCTTCGGCATCAGCCGCACTGTGTTGATCTGCGCGAACTGGGTGCCGATGGCGGCCGACAGCAGGCGGTTGCGGATGTCGTTGTAGAACACGTCGCCGGTGATCGTCAGCCGATCGAAGCGATGCGACGCGCCTACGGTGAGGTTCCAGTTCTTCTCCGGGCGCAGCGTGCCGGCCACGCGGTCGAACTCTTCCTGGTCGGTGATGGTCCACGCCGAGGCGGTGTAGCCGATGTTGCCGCGCTGGGCCACGCGGTAGCCGTTCATGGTGTTGGCCAGGTCGATGAAGGCATCGGTGGATTCGGTCGGGCTCCAGAACAGCGAGACATGCGGCAGGAAGTTGCTCTTCGCGCGCAGCGTGCCGTTCACCGGCCGGTCCTTGGCATCACCCAGGCCGCCACCGCGGGTGCGGAAGTCCACGGCCTTGAAGCCGACACCCAGCTTCAGCGTGTCGTTCAGCACGATGTCGTCCTGCAGGTACAACTGGCGCGAGCGGGTCACCCAGCTCGATGCGTTGTCGGTCTTGAACGCGGGGCCGTACACGTCGAACGGGCCGGTGGCCTTCAGCGGCGGGCCCTCGCCCAGCAGTGGCTGCTGGTACCACTCGGTCTTGGCCGCGGCCTTGCTCTTCTCCTGCCAGAAACCGGCAGTGAAGGTGTGCGCGCCGGTCTCGAACTGCAGGTTGACCATGCCGCCCAGGCGGTTGAGGCGCGGCGTCTGTACCTGTTCGGAGAACGGTGCGCCGTTGGGCGACGGTACGGTCGGGTCGGTCAGCGTGGCCTGGGTGTGGCTGTTGGCGTTGTACAGCTGCACGTTGCCACTCAGCGCCGGGGTGATCTGGAAGCGATGGTTGATCGATGACACGCGGTCGCGGGTGGTCTGGCCGGTGTCGTACGGAATCAGTTCGGACAGCTCACCGCAGGTGTAGGCGCCGCAGGATTTGTCCGCGTTTTCCGGCGAGGCCACGTACCACGCCCACGCATAATCGGGATAGAAAATGTCGGCCTTCCAGCCCAGCTTGCGGATCATGTCGAAGGAGATGTTGTTGTAGCCCCAGACCTTGGCCTTGCTGTCGGACAGGAACACGGTGAAGTCACCCCAGGCGACGTCCTGCTGCAGCTTCAGGTCGCCGCGCAGGAAGTTCTGCGTGCCCTCGCCCTGGTACTTGTCGGCGGACACGCGCTGCAGGTCGACCAGCACTTTCGGGCCATGCTCACCGAGCTGGCCGCTCTGCCCGGACACGGTGGTGACCAGCGTGCTGTTGCTGCCCACGCCCTGCTTCACACGCAGGCTGGGCGTGTCCTGCAGGTCGCGCAGGCGGTATTCCAGGCTGCCGCCGTTGACGCTGCTGGAGAACACGCTGACCGGCGCACCACCGGGGCTGACTGTGATCGCGCCGATGCCATCGGGCACGCCCACATTCACCACGCTGGTGCCGGTGAGCGAGAGGAAGCCGTTGTCGTTCAGCGGCACACCCTCGAAGGTGATGCCCATTTCGTTCATGCGGAAGCCGCGCACGAACAGGCTGGTGGCCGAGATATCCAGGCCCAGCCCGTCGGTGGCGGTGTAGCTGGCACCGGGCACCTGTTTCAGCATGGCCAGGCCGTTGTTGCCGGTGACCATCGCGTCGAGGTCTTCGGCCTTGATGATGTAGCGGTTGGGGCCGACCACCTGGGTCGGTGCCACGGCCGCACCGCGCGGTGTGGCAATGACCTGCAGGGCATTGAGCGTGGTGGGCGAGTCGTGCGCGGCATCGTGCGTTTCTGCGGCGTACGCAGGTGCGGTGATGACCGCGATGATGGCCAGGGCGAGGCGCGTCGTGGGTGGGGTGTTCATGGCAGTAAATCCGTGTGCAGGGAGAGAGCGGCGCAGGCGCACGCCCAGCGCGTTGCAGCACCGGTGTCGGCGCCCTGGCTGGCGGTGCGATCGCGTTGAGAGGGTGACGGCGCGGAGCGTGCCGGTCAGTGGCAGAGGAAGACGATCATCTGCCGTGGGATTCGGCGGGGTGATTTCGACGTGCGGAATTCTTGCATCGCACTGCCGCATCCGCCATTGCGCCGTGGTACAGCGCCGATGGCGATGGGCATGGGTGGGATATACGTGGGTATAGCCCCGCCGTGGTAGAGGCCGACCTTGGTCGGCGCTTGCCGTTTGTGTGTGCCAACCAAGGTTGGCACCTACCAGAGCATAGAGACGCGCGGTTACTGCAGGACGAAGCGCTCAATGGCGCGCGCCACGCCGTCATCAGCATTGCTGCTGGTCTCAAACCGCGCCACCGCCTTCACCGCATCGATGGCATTGCCCATCGCGACGCTGGTACCGGCGTACTGCAGCATGGTCAGATCGTTTTCCTGGTCGCCGATGGCCATCACGTTGGCGCGGTCGATGCCCAGATGCTCGGCCAGCTTCTGCAGGCTCGGGCCCTTTCCCGCGCGGTGGTCGAACACTTCCAGGAAGTACGGCGCGCTCTTCAATACCGCGAAGCGCTCGGTCAGTTCGCTGGGCAGGCGCGCGATGGCGGCATCCAGTACCTCGGGCTCGTCGATCATCATCAGCTTGATGAAGGACATCGACGGGTCCATGTCTTCCACGCGGCGATAGGACAGCGGCATCCGCGAGAGATGCGAATCGGCCACGGTGTAGTAGCTGATGTCCTGGTTGGGCGTGTACATGCGCTGGCTGTCCAGCGCCTGGAAGTGCACGCCCACTTGGCGGGCCACCTGCTCGCAGAACAGGAAATCGTCGAAGCTGAGCGGATACTCGACCACGGTTTCGCGCGTGCCGATGCGCTGCACCAGGCCGCCGTTGCAGGCGATGCAGTAGTCGTCGTTGCCGGTGATGCCCAGCTCGTGCAGGTACGGCGCCAGGCCCGGAACCGGGCGGCCACTGGTCAGCACGATGTGCACGCCCAGCGCGCGCGCCTGCGCGATGGCCTTCCTGGCGCGTGGGGTGAGCTGGTGCGACGGGTCCAGCAGGGTGCCATCCATGTCGATGGCGACCAGTTCGATGGTCGATTGCCTGCGGCCCATGTCCATTGCGTTCAACTCATGCGGGGCACGCCAGTTTACCCCCTCATGCCCGGTTCACCTCTTTGCCCACGTTGGCCGGGATACTGCAGGAGCCTGTGCGTTCCCCACCGCAGGACGGCCCGCTGACCGCCCTTCCCTGGAGAAGCTTGCGACGCATGACCTACCGTGCCCCCGAAACCGACGACAGCGCCCCCCTGGCCCAGCAGATCGAGCAGATGATCGACGAGCTGCCCGGCGACCAGGTGCGCGTCGGCACCCTGCTCAGTGCGCTGGGCGATGAAGGCCTGTTGCTGATCGTGATCCTGCTCTCGGCCATCTTCATCATCCCGGTGTCGATTCCCGGGCTGAGTACGGTGTTTGGTGCCTCGATCCTGCTGATCGGCCTGAGCCGGGTGCGCAACCGCCCGCTGTGGGTACCGCAGAAACTGGCGCGCCGCGAGATCGCCACCGACAAGCTGAAGGCCAACCTCGGCCGTGCGCTGAAATGGGTGCACCGCATGGAGCGGCTGTCACGGCCGATGCGGCTGGCGGTGATGGTGCGCTCGAAGAAGATGATGCGCCTGAACAACCTGATGCTGGTGTTCGCGACCTTGCTGCTGATGGCGCCGGCCGGGCCGATTCCCTTCAGCAACACGCTGCCGGCATTGGCGCTGATGTCCTTTGCGATCGGCTTCATCCAGCGCGATGGTGCGGCGGTGGCTGCCGGTTATGGTTTCGTGGTGGCCACGGTGGTGTATTTCGGCGTGCTGCTGGGTGGCATGGGGTTTGCCGCCGAGTCGGTGTTCAGCGGGTTCCGGGCACGCTGAACCCGGTGGCTGAACCGGCAGGGCGGAGTCGACAGGGTAGAGTCGACTGCCCTTCGCTGCTCACCGGGGAAGCACGCGCTGCGCGTGCGAGTCGACTGACAGTCGACTCTACCGGATGTTCTTCGGCCATGGCTCGACGCTACACAGCTACTTGGCCGACACCCGCCACACCACGTCGCCCACGTCGTCGGCCACCAGCAGCGCGCCTTCGGCGTCCATCGCCATGCCCACCGGCGCACCCATCAGCGTCTTCTCGTCCTTCGAAGCGAAGCCGCTGACCACGGTCTGCGGTCGCCCGGTCGGCTTGCCGTCCTTGAACGGTACGTAGACCACTTCGTAGCCGCTCAGCGGCGAGCGGTCCCAGCTGCCGTGTTCGCCGATGAAGGCACCGCCGTGGTATTGCGGGGGCAGTGCCTGGCCGGTGTAGAACAGCAGGCCAAGCGGTGCCACGTGCGAGCCGATGGCGTAGTCCGGCACGATCGCTTTGGATACCAGGTCCGGCCGCTGCGGCTGCACGCGCTCGTCCACGTGCTGGCCGTAGTAGCTGTAGGGCCAGCCGTAGAAGCCATCTTCCTTCACCGAGGTGAGGTAATCCGGCACCAGGTCGGCACCGATCTCATCACGCTCGTTGGCCACGGCCCACAGCTGGCCAGTGCTCGGCTCCCAGTCCAGCCCGGTCGGGTTGCGGATGCCCGACGCGAAGATGCGGCTGCCACGGGTAGCTACGTCCACCTCCAGCACGACCGCGCGGCGGTATTCGACGGCCAGGCCATTTTCAGTAATGTTGCTGTTGGAGCCGACGCCCACGTACAGCTTGCTGCCATCGCGGCTGGCCAGCAGTTCCTTGGTCCAGTGGTGGTTGATGGTGCTGGGCAGGTCGGTGAACTCGCGGCCCTTGTCGGACATGCGGGTTTCGCCGGGCACGTAGTGGTACTGCATGATGTTGCCGGTGTTGGCCACGTACAGCGTGTCACCGATCAGCTGGATGCCGAACGGCGAGTGCAGGCCTTCGATGTAGACGTGCTGGGTCCAGGTGTTCGTGCCTGGCGAGCGGCGCAGCAGGGTGACCCGGTTGCCGCCCTTGCCAGCCTTGCCCGAGCGCGCCTTCACCTTGCCGGCGATCCACTGCTTGGGTGTGGTGACCGGCTCTTCGCCGGGGCCATTGCCTTCCACCACCAGTACATCGCCGTTGGGCAGGGTCAGCAGCCGGCGCGGGTGCTGCAGGTTGGCGGCGATGCGCTCGATCTTCAGGCCTTCGGCCACCGTGGGGGCCTGGCCGTCGGCCCAGCCAACGCCCTTGGGCACCTGCATCGGCGGCATCAGGAAGTTGGCCGGCTTGGGCAGCGGCGGCTGCGGGCCCGACTGGTCGGCCGGATGGTACTCGGCCTTGCCGGCGCAGGCCGACAGGGCGGCGGCCAATGCCAAGGCGGCGACGGTGGGCAGGATGTGCTTAGCCATGACGACCTCCCTGCAGCACCGGCGGCTGCAGTGACAGCAGGATCAGGCCCAGCGCGATCAGGGCCACGGTCAGCGCCGACAGGATCGTGCCCGGCACTGCAACGGCATACGCATCGCGGCTGTGCACGAAGGCGTTCCAGATGGCCATCACCACCGCGACCAGGTTGAGGAAGAAGTCGATGCGGTCGATACGGGTGGCCGTGCCGTTGCGGCGCCAGACCGCGAACAGGTTGATCAGGCGCGGAAGGATGGCGATCAGCAGGCCGAAGGTGATTAGCCAGGCGGCGGCCTTTCCCCACATCACCTCGGCGCTGTTGAGGTAGATCGCGTCGAAGATCAGTGCACCGACGAAGAAGCCGAAGGGTATCGGGTTCAACAGGCTGAACAGCGTGGTGCCGAGGCCGCGATGGGCCTGGGCGAGCGGATTGACCATCATCGTGCTCCGTGCGGAAGGGTGCACGGGCTGTAGTAGCACAGCGGGCTGTGAGGGCGCGCGATGACACCTGGTAGATCCACGCCATGCGTGGATGCAGGTGCCAATCAGGATTGGCGTCCGCCAGGTGCGGGGCACGGCGGTCGTCATTACCCCGCGGCATAAGCGTTTGTGACGCAATCGGCACATCTGCACATTGCTTGTGTGAAGAGGTAGGGGGTTCTCCGTTGTGTCGCGTTTGGCTCGTTGCGATGGGGCAGTTCCGCCCCGCCGTCCTGCCATGCCGATTCACAACAGAAGGATTCGTGTATGAAGCGACACACGCAACGCTCCGCGCCACCGCGCTCTGCGCGCCTGGCCCTCGCCACTGCCCTGGTGCTGGGCAGCCTGGCCGCCACCGCTCAGGCCCAACAGGCCGATCCGTTGGCGGGTATCCAGTGGCACCTGCTCAACACCGGTCAGACGGTCCCGGCCGACACACTGCCGGTAGCCGGCAACGATCTGAACGTGGATGGCCTGTTCCGCAATGGCATCCGTGGCCAGGGCGTCACCATTGCCATCGTTGACGATGGCCTGCAGATCGCCCACCCGGACCTGGCGGCCAACGTGGCCGCGGTGGCCGGCAAGAACTTCACCAATGGCTCGAACAACCCCACCCCGACCAACCCGGATGTCGACAACCACGGCACCATGGTCGGTGGCATCGCCGGTGCGGTGGGCGCCAACAACCTGGGCGTGCGCGGTGTGGCCCCGGCGGCGACGCTGAAGGGCTTCAACCCGATTTCGCGCTCAGCCCTGGGCAACCAGCAGAGCAACATCGAGTACGCCTGGTGGGACGGCGCGGAGTCGGCCGACGTGCAGGTGTTCAACAACAGCTGGGGCGCCGGCCCGGGCAATCCGAACCTGCCGTTGGCGTACAGCGAGAACACGATTCGTTCGTACGAGCAGGCGCTGTCGGGTACGCGCGGTGGCCGCGGCGGCATCTACGTGAAGTCGGCCGGCAACAACTTCAACAATGCCTCGATCAGCCAGACCCAGGATGTCTGCACCACCGACACCAAGAACCGCAACACCGGCTGCGTGCCGGCTGGCCGCGACCCGCGCAACAACCTGTTCAACGTCATCACCGTAGGCGCGGTGCGCGCCGATGGCGTGCGCTCGTCGTATTCCTCCACCGGCTCGGCGCTGTGGGTGTCGGCCTTTGGCGGCGAGTACGGCCTGCAGGCGCAGTACGCCCCGGGCCTGGTGGCACGCGCCTACGACCCGGCCATCGTCACCACCGACGTGACCGGGTGCGCGCAGGGCAGCAACAAGAACACCAACCGCCAGAACACGCTGGACAGCAACCTGTCGGCCATCGACAGCACCTGCAACTACACCGCCAAGATGAACGGCACGTCCGCGTCGGCACCGATGGTGTCGGGCGTGGCCGCACTCGTGCTGGAAGCCAATCCGAACCTGTCCTATCGCGATGTGAAGTACATCCTGGCCACCACCGCCACCCGCAACCACCCGAACCAGCCGGCGGTGACGCTGGCCGACGGGCGCACGCTGGTGCCGGGCTGGACGGTGAATGCTGCCGGACGTGCCTACAGCAACTGGTATGGCTTCGGCGTGGTCAACGCTGCACGCGCGGTGCAAGTGGCCGAGAACTTCCAGTCGCTCGGTGCGCTGGTCGACAGCGGCTGGCGCAACACCACGCGTACCGTGGCCATCGGCAACACCTCGGCTGCCGCCGCACGCCTGACCTTCCAGTTGGCCAACGGCGCGCGCAGCATCGAAAGCGTGCAGCTGGGCTTCCGGGTCAACCACCGCAACACGCGCCAGCTGCAGTTCGTGCTGGTGTCGCCCAGCGGCACCCGCAGCGTGGTGCAACCGGCGTTCACCGCGATCGGTTCGGGCACGGGTGGCGCGCAGAGCAACTTCACCAGCTGGGACCTGCTGTCCAGCAATGCCTTCCTGGATGAGAATGCCAGCGGCACCTGGACGCTGGAAGTGACCGACATGGGGCAGGCCGCGACCGCTGCATCGCGTGGCAACCTCGAATTCTTCAAGATCCGCGTTCTGGGGCACTGATGATGAAGACCACCATTCTGTTGAGCACGCTCGCCTTCGCGGCGATGACCTCCCCTGCCTGGGCACAGAGCTCGGGGCAGACCCCTCCAGCCAGGACCCTGTCGACCGTGGATGCGCAGGAACTGAAGGCGTCCGCTACCGGCCGCTCGTTCGATGTGGGCGGCACGCGCTTCCAGCTGTCTCCCTCGACCACCGTGAAGCAGGCCAGCGGCGGTCAGTTCACGATCACCCCGCAGGCGGCGGCGACCACCAGTTCGCGTACCAAGCGTTCGCTGGATGGCGCAGCGGCCGCGCCTGCTGATGCCGGTGCCGGCAAGTTCGCGGCGGCGGTCTCCCGCGACGGAGCGCCGGTGGTGGCGACCTCGCGGGTCAAGGTGTTCTTCACCGATGCGGCATCGGCCCAGCGCGCGGCTACGGCCACCGGTGGCACCGTGGTGAAGGTGTCGAAGGCTTCGGGCCAAGCCATCGTGGAGTATCCGTCGGTGAACGCGGCACTGGATGCGACCACCAGGCTGCTGTCCACCGCCGGTATCCGCGCCACCGAGCCGGACGTGGTGCAGTGGGAAGAGACCAAGTAAGGCGTTGAGTGGTGCCCCGGCCGGCTGGCTCTCCTGGCCGGCCGGGGATTGGTGTGGGGGTGTGCCGACCAACGGTCGGCACCCACCGCGGTGGAGGTGACGTCAGCGCGCGGCGAGTGTGTCGCTGTGCTTGCGGCTGCAGCTGGCCAGTGCGTCGTTGCCGGCGGCGGGATGAGCGGGCTCCAGCAGCAGGCGCTGCACGTCGGAAAACAGCTTGTCCACCGGCATGCCATAGGGCGCGAACAGGCGCAGTCGACCCTGGCGGTCGAACACGTAGCCGCCCGCAATGTGGCTCATGGTGTAGGTATCCGGTACCTCACCGGGTTCCTTTTCGTAGAACGCCTTGAAGTCGCTGGCCATCGCCGCCAGCTGCGCTTCGTTGCCGACCAGTGCGATTGCCTTGGGGTCGAACGCTTCCACGTAGGTCCGCGCAACCTCCGGGGTGTCGCGCGCCGGGTCAACGCTGACGAACACCACCTGCAGCTGGTCGGCATCCTTGCCCATCAGGTGCTTGACCTGGCTCAGCTCGACCATGGTGGTCGGGCACACGTCCGGGCAACTGGTGAAACCGAAGAACAGATAGGTCACCTGCCCCTGCAGGTCCTTCGGGCCGCGCACGGTGCCGTGGCTGTCGGGCATCGACCACTGCTGGCCGAGCTCTTCGCAGGCGATGTCCTTGGAGTAGAAGTCCATGCGCGACTGCGCACTGCAGCCGGCCAGCAGGCCGAGCAGCAGGCCTGCGGCCAGCCGCAGGCCACGTTGGGGGAACGCAATGCCTTTCACGGTTCGCAGGCTCAGTTGATCATCATGTGGTAGTGCATGCTCCAGATGATCCAGACCGACAACGCGACGATGATGAACAGGATCACCAGGGTGAACACGAAGCTGGCCAGGTTCCAGCCACCTTCGGACTTGCGGTCCATGTGCAGGAAATAGACCAGCTGCACCAGGATCTGCGCCACCGCGAAGCCGACCAGCAGGAACAGCGTGAGCGGCCGCGACAGCACCGGGTTCATCACCAGTGCGAACGGCACCACGGTCAGCAGCGCGCACAGCACGAAGCCGATCAGGTAGGACTTGGTGGAGCCGTGCGCATTGCCGGCGCGCGAAGTTTCGACGTGGGCCATGTCAGAAGGCTCCGATCAGATAGACGAAGGTGAAGACGCAGATCCACACCAGGTCCAGGAAGTGCCAGAACAGGCTCAGGCACGACACACGGGTGATGTTGGTCGGGGTCAGGCCACGGCGGTAGACCTGGTGCATGACCACCGCCATCCAGATCAGGCCGCTGGCCACGTGCAGGCCGTGGGTGGCGACCAGCGCGAAGAACGCCGACAGGTAGGCACTGGTGCTGGGGCCTGCGCCTTCCTGGATCAGGTGCGAGAACTCGTAGATCTCCATGCCGATGAACGAGGCACCGAGCACGAAGGTCACGCCCAGCCAGCGCAGCACCGCCGAGGTGTCGTGGCGATGCATCGCCAGCACGGCCTGGCCGTAGGTGATGCTGGAGACCAGCAGCAGGAAGGTCTCGGCCATCACGAACGGCAGCGAGAACAGCTCCTTGCCGGTGGGGCCGCCGGCGTAGGCGGTGCTGAGCACCGCGTACGAGGCGAACAGCGAACCGAACAGCACCAGGTCGGACATGAGGTAGACCCACATGCCGAACACCTTCATGCCGCCCTGTTCGTGGCCGTGGTCATGCTCGTGGTGGTCCTCGCGCGCCTGCGTGTCGCTGGCCAGCTCGGGGCGGGTCAACAGGTTCATGCGCGTACCTCCTTCAGCTTGGCAAGGTTGGCCGCTTCGGTGCGCGCCACCTCTTCGGAACTGACGTAGTAGTCCACGTCCTCGTCGTAGGACCGCACGATCAGGGTGACGATCATCGCGATGAAGCTGGCCGCGGCCATCCACCAGATGTGCCAGACCAGGGCGAAGCACAGCACCAGGATCCAGATGTTGAGGATCAGCGGCACGCCGGTGTTCTTCGGCATGTGGATCGGTGCGTACTTCTTCGGCGGCGGCGGCAGGCCGCGCTTCTTCGCTTCGTGGAAGGCGTCCAGCTCATCGGCCTTGGGCACCACGGCGAAGTTGTAGAACGGCGGCGGCGACGGCGTGGCCCATTCCAGCGTGCGTGCGTTCCACGGGTCGCCGGTCAGGTCCAGGTTGCGCTTGCGGTCGCGCACGCTCACGTAGATCTGCACCAGCATCAGGATGATGCCCGCGAACACGAACAGTGCACCGATGAAGGCGGCAATCAGGTATGGCGTCCACGCCGGGTTGTCGTACTGGTTCATGCGGCGGGTCATGCCCATGAAGCCCAGCATGTACAGCGGCATGAAGGCCAGGTAGAAGCCGATCACCCAGCACGCGAACGACCACTTGCCCAGGCGCTCGTTGAGGGTGAAGCCGAACACCTTCGGGAACCAGTAGGCGAAGCCGGCCAGGTAGCCGAACAGCGCGCCGCCGATGATGGTGTTGTGGAAGTGCGCGACCAGGAACAGGCTGTTGTGCAGCAGGAAGTCCGCGCCCGGGATGGCCAGCAGCACGCCGGTCATGCCACCGATGGTGAAGGTGACCAGGAAGGCGATGGTCCACAGCATCGGCACGCTGAACTCGACGCGGCCGCCGTACATGGTGAACAGCCAGGTGAAGATCTTCACGCCGGTGGGGATGGCTATGATCATCGTCATGATGCCGAAGAAGGCATTGACGCTGGCACCGGAGCCCATGGTGAAGAAGTGGTGCAGCCAGACGATGAACGACAGGATGCCGATCGCCAGCGTGGCACCGACCATCGACTTGTAGCCGAACAGCTTCTTGCGCGCGAACGTGGCGGTCACTTCGGAGAAGATGCCGAACGCCGGCAGCACCAGGATGTACACCTCCGGATGGCCCCAGGCCCACACCAGGTTCACGTACATCATCGGGTTGCCACCCAATGTGTTGGTGTAGAAGTTGAAGTCCAGGTAGCGGTCCAGGGTGAGCGCACCCAGCGCCACGGTCAGGATCGGGAAGGCGGCGATGATGATCACGCTGGTGACCAGCACGGTCCAGGTGAACACCGGCATCTTCATCAGGGTCATGCCCGGCGCACGCATGCGCAGGATGGTGATGAACAGGTTGACGCCGGTCAGCAAGGTGCCGACACCGGACGCCTGCAATGCCCAGATGTAGTAGTCCACGCCGACGCCTGGACTGAACTCGATGCCCGACAGCGGCGGATAGGCGACCCAACCGGTCATGGCGAACTCGCCAACGCCCAGCGAGATCATCATCAACGCTGCGCCGACCACGAAGATCCAGAAGCTGAAGGCGTTGAGGAACGGGAACGCCATGTCGCGCGCACCGATCTGCAGCGGCACGATGATGTTCATCAGGCCGACCACGAACGGGGTGGCCACGAAGAAGATCATGATCACGCCGTGCGCGGTGAAGATCTGGTCGTAGTGCTCCGGTGGCAGGAAGCCGTCACTGCCCGGCCCGGCCGCCGCCAGCTGCGCGCGCATCATCAGCGCATCGGCAAAGCCACGCACCAGCATGACCAGCGCCACCACCACGTACATGATGCCGATCTTCTTGTGGTCCACGGTGGTGAACCAGTCACGCCAGAGCGGACCCCACAGCTTGAAGTACGTCACCGCGCCGAGCAGCGCGAGGCCGCCCAGCACCATGGCCGCCAATGTGACCACGACGATCGGCTCGTGCAGCGGCACGGCCTCCCACGTCAATTTACCCAACATGTTCGTTACTCCTGGGAAACCTGGGCACCGCCGGCAGCGCCCGCCGGGGTCGCAGCGGCGGTGTTCTCACCGACGCCGATGAACTGGTCGATGACCTTCTTGAACAGCAGCGGTTCAACACTGGAGAAGTGCTGCACCGGTGCGTTCTTCGACGGTGCGGCCAGCGCCTTGAACTGCGTGAAGCTGAGCGCGTCGGGCGCGCTGCGCACCTCGGCCACCCAGCGCTCGAAGTCTTCGTTGCTGCTGGCAGTGGCGATGAACTTCATGTTCGAGAAGCCATGCCCGCTGTAGTTGCCGGACATGCCACGGAACTGGCCGGGCTCGTTGGCGATCAGGTGCAGCTGCGTGCGCATGCCGGCCATCGCGTAGATCTGCCCACCCAGCTGCGGGATGAAGAAGGTATTCATCGTCGAGTTGGAGGTGATGTTGAACGCCAGCGGGCGGTTGGCCGGGAAGTTGAGCTGGTTGACCGTGGCGATGCCCAGGTCCGGGTACACGAACACCCACTTCCAGTCGGTGGCGATCACGTCCACGTGCAGCGGCTCACCGGCCACGTCCAGCGGCTTGTACGGGTCCAGCTCGTGGGTCGACTTCCACACGATCACCGCCAGCACCGCGATGATGATCAGCGGCACGCCCCAGACCACGATCTCCACCTTGGTGGAGTGCGACCAGTCCGGCGTGTATTTCGCTTTGGTGTTACCAGCGCGGTAGCGCCAGGCGAATACGAAGGTCAGCACGATGGCCGGTATCACCACGATCAGCATCAGGCCGATGCAGATCAGGATCAGGTCGCGCTGGGCGAGCCCGACCATGCCCTTCGAATCCAGCAGCACCCAGTCACAGCCCGACAGGCCGACGCAGGCCAGGGCGACCAGCGCCAGGCGGATGCGGTTCCAGCAGATATTCATTGGAGGTCAACCCTGTTGAAGAAGCGCGCTTGACCGGCTCCCCTGCGCGCAGCGCCCGGGCGTGGAGCGGCTACACTGTGGGTACGAGGTCGCCTACAAGCAGGCGAACCACTCCAATCAAGCCCATACAAGATACATCATTGTATGGACTTGTGCATCTGCACGTATGGAAAAAACTGACCGATGACGCCACCTGCCGCCGGCCGCCGCCTGAAACACCCCAATCGCACCTGGGTTCGCCCCTTCCGCGAGGGCGCCGGCCCGCTGTACCTGCAGATTGCCCAGCAGGTACGCGAGGCGGTGGATGACGGCGTGCTGCGCCCGGGCGACCGGCTGCCGCCGCAGCGCGACCTGGCCCAGCAGGTGGGCGTGGACCTGACCACCGTCACCCGTGCCTTCGCTGAGCTGCGCCAGGCCGGCCTGCTCGATGCGCAGGGCGCCGGTGGCACTTTCATCGCGCTGTCGGCCGGCAACCGCAGCACCTCGGTGGACCTGAGCATGAACATCCCGCCGCTGCTGGGCAGCGCGCCGTTCGCACAGGGCATGGAGGCCGGTTTCCAGCACGTGGGCCAGCAGCTGGGCCAGGGCGAGCTGATGAGCTATCACGTCGGCGCCGGCACCCGCGAGGACCGCGCCGCCGCCGTGCAGTGGCTGGCGCCGATGCTGGGCACGGTGGGTGCCGACCAGGTGGTGATCTGTCCCGGCGCGCAGACCGCGCTGTGTGCGCTGATCCTGGCCCGCACCCAGCCGGGCGAGCTGATCGCCGCCGAGCAGCTGACCTACCCGGGCCTGCTGGCCGCCGCGCGCGTGCTGCAGCGGGGCGTGGTGCCGGTGGCGATGGACGCCGAGGGCATGCTGCCGGACGCGCTGGAGGAGGCCTGCCAGCTACGCCGCCCGCGCCTGCTGTACCTGGTGCCGACCATCCAGAACCCGACCACGGCAACGATGTCGGCACAGCGCCGGCAGGCCCTGCTGGCGGTGGCCAAGCGCCACGATCTGACCGTGATCGAAGACGATCCCTACTGGTTGCTGGCCGGTGACGCCGCGCCACCGCTGGCCGCCCACCGCGACGCCGGCTGCCCGGTGTATTACATCTCCACCCTGTCCAAGTGCCTGGCGCCAGGCCTGCGCACCGCCTATCTGTTGGTGCCGGCCGGCGAGCCGATGGAACCGGTGCTGGACGCCCTGCGTGCGATCGCACTGATGCCGACTCAGTCGATGGTGGCGGTGGCGTCGCAGTGGATCCGCAGCGGCCAGGCCCAGGACATGGTGCAGCGCTTCCAGCAGGAACTGCGCGAGCGCCAGGCGATTGCCGCGCAGTACCTGCCGTCCCGTGCCCAGGCGCATCCGGCCGGCCTGCATGTGTGGCTGCCGCTGCCGCCACGGCTGGACCAGTACCGGTTGATCCAGGCCGCACAGGAACAGGGCCTGGGCATCGCCAGCTCGGATGCCTTCAGCGTGGAAGAGCCGCCGCCGGGCAACGCGATCCGCCTGTCGCTGGGCGGCGCGGTCGACCAGGGCGCGCTGGCCGGGGCGCTGGCCAAGCTGAACGAGATTCTGTCCGAAGCCCCCGAGGCCCGGCACAACGCCATCGTCTGAACCGGGTGCATGGCACTTTATCCATACAAGATGATATTTTGTATGCAATGTATGGATGAAGGGACGTGCATCGATGCGCGCCGAGAAACTGAAGTTCCACCTGGTGATGGCCGGCTGCGGTGGCTTTGTGGTGTTGATGCTGGCCGCGCTGGCCTGGGTCTGCCTGCAGCCGCAGACCGTGGACGTGCAGGCCGCCGAACGCCACGCCATCGAGCAGTGCGTGCAGCGCAGCGAGGATCCGTCGCGTAGCGAGATCCAGCGCCGCGCGCAGGCCGATTCCTGCCGCGAGATGCGCAAGCAGTACGTGCACAAGTTCGGCCGGGAAGATTCCTGATGGGCGCAGCCGCGCCGCGTCGCCGCTGGCTGCTGCCGACGATGATCGCCCTCGCCTGCCTGTTCATGGCCGGCGTCGCCGCTGCGCTGTGGCAGTACTTCGGCTACAGCGCGCAGTCCACATTCACCGAACAGGCCATCGTCTTCGACGACTCGCAACTGCGCTTGCCGGCCAATCTGGCCGGTGATACCGGCCGCATCCGCGTGGTGCATTTCTGGGACCCGGCCTGCGGCGTGTGCAACCGCGAGACCGGTGCGCACCTGAGCTACCTGATCAGCATGTACCGCCGCGCCGGCATCGACTTCTATGCGATCCGCCGCCCGGGTACGCAGGGCGAGCTGCCCGAGCCGCTGCGCAACAAGGTGATCAACCTGCCGACCATCGACGGTATCGAACACATCCCGGCCAGCCCCGCCGTAGCCATCTGGGATCGCCAGGGCCATCTCGCCTACGCGGGGCCGTACAGCATCGGCATGGTCTGCAACTCGGCCAACAGCTTTGTCGAACCGCTGCTGGACAGACTGGTGCGCGGCGAAACCGTGCGCCCGAAAGGACTGCTTGCCGTGGGCTGCTACTGCCCCTGGCAGGCCAAGCGCTGAGGACGCGCAATGACATCACTGACGCTGGCCGGTGCGGCCGCCGCAAACAACAACGGCGGTCACCTGTCCGAACCGACCGATGGTTATGGACAGGCTCCCGCCGTTGGAAGCAACGATACGCCCCGACATGCTCCGTACATGCCGCGACCGGATGTCGCAGCGCGCGAATGGGTGCAGGACGTGCTCGCGCACAACGGGCCGATCTACCTGCGCATCGTCAATTCGCTGGAACGCACGGTGCGCCGTGGCGGCCTCGCACCCGGACAGCGCCTGCCCTCGCAGCGCGCGTTGGCGCAGCAGCTCGGCATCGACCTGACCACGGTCACCCGCGCCTTCGATGAAGCACGCAAGCGCGGCCTGATCGAAGCACGCGGGCCACAAGGCAGTTTCATCGCACCGCCCAAGGCCGGCTTCGACCAGGTGGTGGACCTGAGCATGAACGTGCCACCGGTGCCCGACGCCGATGCGCTGGCCGAGACCCTGCGCCGCGGCGCCGCCGCCGTGCTTGCACGCAGCAACGCGCCCAACCTGATGACCTATCACCTGGGCGGCGGCAACCCGACCGACCGCCACGCAGCGGCGCGCTGGCTGCAACCGATGCTGGGAAAGGTGGACGACGCCTGCCTGCTGCTGACCGAAGGCGCCCAGGTGGCGCTTGCCGCGATCCTGGTCAGCCAGGGCCGCGACGATGATGCGATCCTCTGCGATGCGCTGGTCTATCCGGGCCTGCTGCAGGCCGCCGCCGCACTGGGCCGGCGGCTACTGCCGGTGGACAGCGACGAACACGGCATGTGTCCCGATGCGCTGGCCCGGCTGGCACGCGAAAGCGGCGCGCGGTTGGTCTATCTCAACCCGACCTGCCAGAACCCGACCGCGCTGACCCTGCCGCTGCAGCGGCGCGAAGCGCTGGCACGCGTGCTGGAGCGCGAGGGCCTGCTGGCGATCGAAGACGATCCTTACTGGCACCTCGCCGAGGATGCACCGACACCGCTGGCGGCACTGGCACCGCGTCATGTGTTCTACGTGGCGACGCTGTCGAAGGTGATCAGCCCCGGCCTGCGCACTGCGTTCGTGCGCTGCCCAAGCGCTGCGCACGCCGAGGCGATGACGGCTGCATTGCGGGCGACGCGGCTGATGGGCCATCCGCTGGTCTCGGCGTTGGCCAGCCAGCTGCTGCTGGATGGTTCGGCGCAGTCACTGCTGGCCCAGGTGCGCACCGAGGCACGCGAGCGCATGCGCATGGCGCGCTACCTGCTGGCGCCATCGCTGCTGCAGCGCGCGGAAGGCCTGCATGCCTGGTGCCGGGTACCAGCGCCGTGGACCGACGCCACGCTGGTGCGTACCGCACAGCTGCAGGGGCTGGCGATTGCGCCATCTTCGGCGTTCTGTCCGCCAAGGGTTTCGCACCAGAGCGGCGTGCGTTTGTCGCTCGGGCTGGCAGCGGACCGCCGACAGCTGGAGAGTGCGCTGCGACGGATTGATCGGTTGTTGTTGTCGGACGCGTTGCCGGCGATCGAGCGGTAGGTGTGGAATGGGATGTGCCGACCAACGGTCGGCACCCACCCGACCGGTAGTGCCGGCCGCTGGCCGGCGGAAGATTCCCCGGCACGGTTGGAATGTGCCAACCAAGGTTGGCACCCACTCGATCGGTAGCGCCGGCCGCTGGCCGGCGGAAGATTCCCCGGCACGGTTGGAATGTGCCAACCAAGGTTGGCACCCACCAAAGCAGGGTCAGGCCAAGGCGGAGAGGGCCTTCACCAGCGCATCCATCTGCTCCGGCCGGGTGAACACCGATGGCGTCACCCGCACGCAGGCGCCGGAATCCAAACCGTCGCGATGGGTGGTGAACACGCGATGCTCATCCAGCAGTCGCTTCTGCAGAGCCATGTTGTCAGCCACGCTGGTGCGCCCGCGCAGGCGGAAGCTGGCCAGCGCACTGGCCAGCGCCGGGTTCGGCGAGGACAGCACCTCGATGTGCGCCATCTGCCGCGCCGGCAGCGTCCAGCGCTCGCGCAGGTAGCGCAGCCGCGCCTGCTTGTTGGCCACGCCGACGCGCTGATGCAGGGCAATCGCCTCCGGCAGTGCCAGGTAGGCGGCGAAGTTGACCGTACCGGTGTGCACGCGGCTGCCGACACGGCCATCATCGGTCTCGCCCATGTACGGGTCCAGGTCCGCCACGCGCCCCTTGCGCACGTACATCGCGCCGACGCCGACCGGCGCGCCGATCCATTTGTGCAGATTGATGCCCACGAAGTCAGCCTTCAGATCTGGCACGGCGTAGTCGATCTGACCGAAACCATGGGCAGCATCAACGATCACATCGATACCGCGTGCGCGCGCACGCTCGACGATCTCGGCCACCGGCAGCACCAGCCCATGGCGATGGCTGACCTGGGTCAGCAGCACCAGTTTCAGACGCGGCAACCGCGCGAACGCGGCCTCGTAGGCCTGCAGGATCTGCGCGTGGTCAGGCACGGCCGGTAGCGCGATACGCTCGACCTGCACGCCGCGACGCTGCTGCAGCCAGCGCATCGCGCCGATCATGCTGTCGTAGTCGATGTCGGCATACAGCACCTGGTCGCCGGGCTGCAGGCGGTTGTAGCCACCGATCAGCGCCAGCATCGCCTCGGTGGCCCCCCGCGTCAGTGCGATCTCATCAGCACCCACACCCAGCAGTTCGGCTACCTCTCGCTGCACCGCCATGTATTGCGCCGGAAACGCGCGGCGCCCATACCAGGCGTTGCCACGATTCACTTCAGCGGTGTGGCGCTGGTAGCTGGCCAGCGTCTCGCGCCCCATCGCGCCCCAGTAGCCGTTCTCCAGGTGGTTCACTTCATCGGTGATGTCGAAGTGGCTGGCCACGGCGGCCCAGTAGCCTTCATCGCGGGCCAGCACGTCCGGCGCCACGGTCGTCGAGGGAATCTCCATCGGCGAAGCGTAACGCGCAGCGGCGCTGGCAGGCAGTGAAGAAAGTGCAGCTGCGGCCGGCAGCAGTGCGCCGGCGCGCAGCAGGGAACGACGACGAGCGTCCATCAGAAGGTCAGCCGGTACTGCGCGTACAGGTTGGCACCGTCGGTGTCGTACGGCGCGTTGCGCGAGTAGACCAGGCCACGGCTGGCCTGGAACGTGGCCTCATCCGGGTAGCGATCGAACACATTGTCGGCGCCCACGCGCAGGCTGTGGTGCTCGTTGATGCGATAGCCCACGGCCAGGTCGAGGAAGCTCATCGCACCGAAGCGCTGGTAGATGTCGCCCACCGCGTTGCCGCTGGAATCGGTCCAGGCGCCGTAGTAGCGCATGCGCGCCATCAGCGACCAGGCACCGATGTCCCAGCTGCTGGTCAGACTTCCCTTGTGCTCGGGCAGGCGATCTTCGAACAGCACGCGCTGGGTCTCATTGGTGGCCACCGAGGTGCTGCCGTTGTCCACGCGTGTACGGTTGTAGTTGTAGGCCAGGGTCAGCGTCATGCGGCCGGCGCCGAGGTCGCGCAGGTAGTTGCCAACCACGTCGACGCCGGTGGTGGTGGTGTCGAAGTCGTTGGTGAAGTAGTTCACCGAGGTATAGCCCAGCGGATTGGGCGTACCGGCCGGAATGGCGAAACTGGCCGACTGGCTGAAGCGGTCGGTGAGCTTGATCTGGTAGACATCCACCGAGCCGGACAGGCCCAGGTCGGTGCGCCAGGTCAGGCCCAGCGAGGCGGTGCGCGATTCCTCCGGCTTCAACGGCTTGGCTCCAAGCAGCTGCGCCAGCGGATCGTTCGGCGACAGGCGGCCACTGGTGAAGATCTGCAGCGTGCGCGTGTCCAGGCCCTGGGTGGTGCTGGTGGTGTTGAGCTGCGCCGGCGTCGGTGCGCGGAAGCCGCTGGACACGGTGCCGCGCAGGGCCACGTCCGGGGTGATCGCAAAGCGCGCCGACAGCTTGCCATCCAGTGTGCTGCCGAAGCTGGAGAAGTCCTCGTAACGGCTGGCCGCACCGATGCTCCAGCGCTCACCCAGCGGCACCTCCATGTCCACGTAGGCGGCCTTGCTGCGCTGGCTCCACTGCCCGGCCTGGCTGGCCGAGAAGCCCGGTGCACCGTTGGAGTTGGCTTCCAGCCCAGCGGCAGCGCCCGGGCCCACGGCGTACGAAGCCGGATCACCGGCACGCACCTGGTAGGTCTCCTGGCGGAACTCGCCACCAAAGGCAACGTTGATCGGCTTGGACAGCGCAGCGACGTCCCATTCGTAGTTGAAGTCGGCGTTGGCGTTCTTCTCGGTCTGGGTCAGGCGGCCGAGATCGAACGCGGTCGGGCTGGCGGGACCCAGCGAGGCGTTGATCGAATTCGTCAGGCTGTAGTCGATGGCATTGCGGCCATACGAGGCGCTTACATCCCAGCGCAGCTTCGGCGTGATCTCACCGCGCAGGCCACCGACCAGCTGCAGGTCGTTCTGGACGTTGCCGTACTGCGGGCTGAAGCCCACCGGGTACAACGAACGCAGGTTCCAGCCCGGGAAGATGGCGGTGGTGCGATACGCGCCGGTGGTGGTGTCCGGGTTGCGCCAGTTGAAATCGCTGACACCGTCGCTGTGGCTGTACAGACCGAACGCATACAGTTCCAGTGTCTCGCTGGCGTTGGCCTTCACGTTGAAGCCGACGCGGCGGCTTTCCAGCTCCGGCTGGCCCCAGCGCTGCACCGGGTTGGGAACGTCCAGCTCGGGATGCGCGGCCTGGAAGGCGATGGCATCGGGGCGCTGGCGGGTGCGCGAGGTGGCATCGGAATTGGCGGATTCAGCGAACAGCACCAGGCTGCCATAGTCGCCCAGCGACCAGCCGGTGCGCGCACTGAAATCGCGGGAGGCACCGTCGCCCTGCGCGTACTGCGAATAGCCGGCGGTGATCTCGGTGCCCGGACCATCCTCGAGGATGATGTTGATGACACCGGCGATGGCGTCCGAGCCGTACTGCGCCGATGCGCCGTCGCGCAGCACTTCGATGCGCTTGATCGCGCTGGTCGGAATCTGTGCAAGGTCGGCCGCCTGTGCACCACGGTTGCCGAGCAGCGCGCTGCGGTGGAAGCGGCGGCCGTTGACCAGCACCAGGGTCTGGTCCGGCGACAGGCCACGCAGGGTGGCCGGGCGCACGAACACCTGGCCGTCGGCCATCGGCAGGCGCTGCACCACGAACGACGGCACCAGCTGGGCCAGCACGTCCTTCAGGTCGGTGGATTCGACGGACGTGATGTCTTCCTTGGTGAACACGTCCACCGGCGCCAGTGTTTCGAACTGGGTGCGGTTGGACGCGCGGGTACCGGTGACCAGCATCGCGTCGAGCTGGGTGGGTGCGGCGCGGTTGCCGCCTGCGGCATCGACCGCATCGGCCTCCGCTGCGATCGCGCCTCCTGCGCTGGCCATGGAAAGGGCAAGGAGGATGGAACGCGAAAGCTTCGAACGATACACGGCAGGGCTCCGGGAGGACGCGACAGGGCCAGCACCTGTTCGGAAACAACAGGGCTGGACAAGGCGCGCAGTCTCGGCGCGATGTGTGAAGGGGGCATGACGTCAGTACGACAGCTTGATGCGCCAACCAAGATTGGCCCCTGCCAGGGCTCATCCGTAGATCCACGCCATGCATGGATGGGCAATGCAGACCCACGCCCCATCCCCGCACACAGCGGCTAGCCGTTGCCGTCGTCGCCAAAGCCGAAACGGGCCGGCCGTGCCGTTCGCAGCGGAACGAACATCATGGCGGCGAACACCACCAAGGCGGGGGTGGACATGATCCAGATGCCCCTGTTGCGAATCCCGATCCCCATGAAGTCGACCTGCAGATCGCCGATCCATTGCAGCTGCGTCAGTATCATCACCAGCCCGCCGATAGTCGCGCACGGCAACCCACCGTGACCGGCCCCCAACAACGTCGGTGTCAGAAACCCGCCCAGCAACGCGAAGCCGACACGGTACACCCAGGGATTGCCGCGCCACCGTGGCGCGCCGAACAACATCAGCAGCATCAGCGCCAGGGTCAACAGACTGGGAAGTACCCAGAGGGCAAGCAGCATTTCGATCATCTCGATCATCGGCCGGGCTCCGCTGGCCTGGCATCCCACGTCGTCGATCGCATCTCCCTGCCCCTCATCACGTCCATGAAGCACGCATTGTTGCCGGTACGCAGGCAGACGCAAAGCCCCGGCAGCGCAAGAACTGCTAAACGCCGCGCCTGCCGATCCGCTACTGTGCCGGCATTGGATGCGGGGAACGGCAGGATGAGCGCGGCAGGCAAGGCGTTGTGGTACATCGAAACCCATGCGGACCAGCCATTGGCGCTGGCCGATATCGCCGCTGCGGCCGGCCTGTCGCCGTTTCATCTGTCACGCCTGTTCCAGGCCCGCACTGGCACCTCGGTGGTGCGCTACCTGCGGGGACGGCGCCTGACCGCTGCCGCGCAGCGGTTGGCCGACGGGGCGGGGGATATCCTGCAGGTCGCGCTGGGAGCCGGCTATACCACCCATGCCGCGTTCACCCGCGCCTTCAACGAACAGTTCGGGCAGACGCCGGAACGGGTACGCGAACAGGGCACCGATGGCCTGGCGCTGGTACAGGCGATCCGTGTGGACGATGCGCCGGCGCCCTGCGGTGAAGCGCCGCGGCTGCTCGACACGCCCGCTTTCCAGGTGGCGGGCATCGGCATGCGGCACACCCGCGACAGCGGCGGTGCGATTCCCGGACAATGGGCGCAGCTCAACCGGGAATGGCCGACGCCCGCTCCAATCAGCTTCGGCGTGTGCTGCAACAGTGATGACGATGGCGGCTTCGATTACATCGCGGCTCTGCCGGCAAGCGCGGTGTCGAGCGTGCCTGCGCATTGGCAACGGGTGGACGTGCCGGCGCGCCGCTATCTTGTGGCCTGGCACGGCGGGCACATCTCGGCCATCCGCTCGACCTGGTTCTGGCTGCTGGACCATTACCTGCCAGGCTCCGGCCTGAGCCTGGCCGAGGCACCGGACCTGGAACGCTACGACACCCGCTTTGATGAGCACACCGGCAACGGCGGCGTGGAGATCTGGCTGCCAGTCGACGAACGTCCCAACTGACAAGGAACTGAAGATGCGCATGATGGCCGCTGTGCTGGGAATGATCCTCATGGTCTCCACTGCCATCGCCGAGGGCAGCGAGACGCAGGCGGCCGGCGAGCGCCACGGCGCCACCACGGTGGCCAGCGCGGCTGTACGCGATGGGCAGCACCACGACGCGCTGCGCTACACGGTCTGGTACCCAGCGCTGGCCGGCAGCCGGGAAACCGCCCTGACCATCGGCCCGCCCGACGCACCGCTGTTCGAGGTCGGACGCGCAGCAGTGGATGCTCCCGTCGCGGGGGCTCGCCTGCCGACGCTGCTGCTGTCGCACGGTAACGGCGGCAGCGCACGCATGATGGGCTGGTTGGGCACGGCGCTGGCGCGGGACGGTTATCTGGTGATCGCGGTCGATCATCCCGGCAACAACGGTGCCGACGAGATGACGCTGGCCGGCAGCATGCTGAGCTGGCTGCGCGCGGATGATCTGCGCGCTGCGTTGGCCGCCGTGCAGGCCGATCCGATCCTCGGCCCGCATGTCGATCCAGAGCGGCTGGGCGTGGTCGGCTTCTCGGCCGGTGGCTACACCGCGCTGCTGGCAGCCGGTGCACGGCCCAGCCTGCAGCGACTGCTGGCCTTCTGCACCGCGCACCCGGATGACGGCGTCTGCCAACCGCAACAGGAGGCGGCCACGCACACGATGCAGGCGCGCCGGGCCGCTGCGGCTTCGCCCGCGCTTGCCCCCTGGATCGCCGAGGCTGACGCACAGCGCGCGATTCCCGGCGTGCGTGCCGTGTTCCTGCTGGCACCCGCCATCGTGCAGGCGCTCGCGCCCGCGCAGCTGTCCGCGTTGCGGCAGCCGGTATCGATCATGTTGGGGGCCGCAGACACCGTCGCGCCACCGGAGACCAATGGTGAGGCCGCACAGGCGCAGATTCCGCGCGCAACGCTGCAACGCCTGCCGGACGTGGGTCACTACGACTTCCTGGCGGCCTGTACCGCTGTCGGCGGGCAGAGGCTGCCCGGGCTGTGCAACACGTCGGTTCCCAGGGCGAAAACCCACCGGCAGGCGGTGGATGCAGCCACGCGATTCTTCGCCGACGCACTGCGCTAGTGGCCGCCGGGTGCGGCCCGGCGCTACAGTGGTCGCGTCCACGGAGGAACGATCATGCGCCTGCTGCACCTCACCCTGCCGGTCTCCGATGTCGGTGCCGTGGCCAGCTACTTCCACGATGTGCTGCAGCAGCGCGTGGTCGGCCCCCATGTGCACATCGGCTGGAGCACGATCGAACTGCAGCCCGCTGAAGGACGTCCGCTCGGAGGCGTGCACCTGGCCTTCAACGTACCGGACAACCGCTTCGGCGAGGCAATGACCTGGCTGCGCGAACGCACGCCACTGCAGCGCAATCCAGCAGGGCTGGATTACTTCGCGCTGGAAAGCAGCTGGCAATCGCAGTCGGTGTACTTCACTGGCCCCGATGGCTTGATCCTGGAACTGATCGGCCGCCGCCGCTTGCCCGACAGTACGCATCAGGGCGCCTTCCACGGCAGCGAACTGACCTGCCTGAGCGAGGTCGGCCTGCCCAGCCACGATGTCGATGCCGTGCGCGAACAGTCCAGCATGCGATTCGGCCTGCAACCGATCAGCCCGCCTTCGGCGCAGTTCGCGCCGATGGGCGACGACGAAGGCCTGCTGATCGTGGTTGCTGCGGACCGGCGCTGGTTCCCCGAGCAGAAGGACCTGCCCAATGCGCAGGGGCTGTTGCTGCAGGTCGGCGACGTGGCCGGCCCGGGCGTTGTGGAGGACGCTGCACTCGGCTGGCGTGTGCAGGCGACCTGATCTACCAGCTGCCCGACGCGCCGCCTCCGCCGCTGCGGCCGCCGCCTCCGGACCAACTGCTGGAGCTGCTCGACGACGAACTGCTGGATGACGAACTGGACGCGCTGCGGTGGCCGCCGGATGATCTGCGGCTGCCGCGTGCCTTCTCACCTGGCAGCATGGTGAAGATCCAGGTGAAGTACAGCACGAGCGTGCCGGCACTCCACCCGATCGTCGTGGCGAGGCGCGCAACCGGGCCGGCGCGATCGATGGCCAGCAGTGCGAAGAGCACGTAGCCCGCAGTCAGCAGCAACAGCACTGCGCACCTCACCCCGAAGCTGCTGCGGTCCTTGTGCCAGCGCGCGCGGCACGCCTGTACGAGGAAGAACACCAGCATGGCCACGATGCCTACCGCCAGGTCCAGCAACGTGTGCAGGGCCAGACTGGGTGGCAACTGGCCACGCACCACCATCACCACGAAGAACCCCGAACTGACCCCGAGCATGCCGAGCAGCACCACGCGCACACCGCGACTGCGGTGCCAGCACCAGCCAAGCAGGCTCGCCACCGGTACGCACAACGCCAACACGATGCAGAGCGCTGCCAGTGCCTGGCGTGGCGCCCACATGGCCGCCGCCAGCAGGCCCGCGGCCACCACGGCCGTCACCAGCAGCGGGCGGGCCCAGGCCGGCAATCGCTCCGGGTGCGCCTGCGCCGAGGGCGGCGAGCGCCACAGACCCGCAAGGAAGCCGGCCAGCAGCGTCAGTGCAACCACCGAGTCTGCGCTGCGCCAATCGGCCGGCAGCACGTTGCGCATCGATGGTTCTTCCCATGCCGGTAGGTCCTCGCCATCGATCAGCGCCACTATGATCTTCGTTCCGTCCAGCACTCCCTGGTCAAGGTCGCCATCGCGGAAGCGCGGCACGATCGCCTTGTCGATGATGCGGGCGGCATAGGCATCGGGTATCGCGCCCTCCACGCCGTAACCGGTCTGGATGCGTACACGGCGGTCCTGCACGGCCACAAGCAGCAGCACGCCATCGTCAACGCCTTCGCGGCCCAGCTGCCACTGGTCGAACACCCGCTGTGCGTAAGCTTCGATGCCCTCGTCGCCAACATGGTTGACTACCAGCACCTGCAGCTGCGCGCCGGTGCGCGCCTGCAACTGGGATGCCTGCGTGCGCAGTTTTTCGCGGGTATCCGCCGAAAGTGCGTTGGCGGCGTCCACCACCGGATCATCCAGCGCAGGGACTGCAGCACCGGCCATCACCACCATCGGCAACAGGCACAACAGCATCAACAGCCATTTCGTGGCCCAGGTGCACGTCATCCTGCGCAGCATCTTCACGTGCCCTGCCCCACCTCGATCTGCGCATGCAGCGCCTGCAGCTGTGCCGCCGTCTGGTTGAACACCTGGAGATCGGCGTCCACCAGGGCCGCCCAGTCAGGCGCGTGCCCCAGCAGTTGCGCCACCTGCTCGTTCGGCGCGCGATCGAAGCCCTCGCCAAGCACGGCAAGATAGCGCGCACGGAACCCCTCGGGATCGCGCTGGTCCTGCACATACAACTGCACGGCCAGCAGACCCGCATACAGGTAGTTCACCAGATAGTTCGGGTCTTCATACATCAGGCGCTTGCCGATCCAGGTGTTGCGCAGCTGCGGGTAGCGCTCCGGTTGCTGGCCGAAGCGTGCGAGCACCCGCCCGGTCAGCGCGTCCAGGTCATCGGCGGTGCCCAGCGTGCCGGCGGCAACGCCCTGGTAGATCGACTGCTCCAGCTGCGCTTCCTCGGATGAGGTGAACAGCTGCAGCACCATGTCGTCCAGCAGCGATTTCAGGTAGTAGGCCTTGGCACGCGGGTCCTGTGCCTGCTGGTACAGCTGGTCGCGGAAGCGCAGCTCGTTGTAGATCGCGAACGCCTCGGTCAGCCACTGGCTGCCATTGCGCTGCAGCGGCGACGCATGACCCCGCTGCATCCACTCGCCGTGCAGGGCATGGCCAGCTTCATGGGCGATCTCGACATCGCTTTCCAGGTCCCCGCTGCGGACACCAACGAACAGCATTGCCGGCACACCGGGAGCGCTCACGGAGAACGCGTCCTGGCTGCGGTCACCGCGTTCGGTGGCCAGATCCATGCGGTGGCTGGCCGGATCGAGCAGCGCGCGCAGTTCAGCGACGTACGCCGGGCCCAGGTGCTTCATGGCATCGGCGGCGTTGTCGCGCAGCTGCGCCAGCGTCAGCACCGGTGGCGTGTAGCCGGCATCGGGCACCGTGGTATCCCAGATCTGCGGCGCGTCGATGCCCGATCGCGCAGCGTGGTGCAGCAGCATCTCCTGGTAGGCGCGGCGGTCTCCCGCATGCTGTTCGATCGCCACCAGCGTTGCATCCACTGCGGCAGTATCCAGGCCCATGCGCTGATAGCCATGTGCCGGCGCCGAGCCGTCACCCTGCAGGCGTGCCGCGGCGTCATTCACCTGCACCAGCCCCAGCAGCACCGACGCCATCGGCTCACGGCGCGATTGCAGGCCTCGCCAGTAGCCCTTCCAGCCCGCCTCGCGCAGGGCGCGGTCGGGCTGCCGGGCCAGTGCCTGCCTGTCGCGCCCCGTGTCCCAGTGCCGGCCGCCGTGCTCGATCTGCGGGTACTCGGCGCTGCGCAGGATCTGCCCACGCAGGCGCGCGAAGCTGTCCAGCGCCGGATCGGCCAGTGCCTCCACGGCCTCATCCAGCGCGGCGTTGGCCGGGGCGGCGGCCTCCTTCAACGCGCGTGCGCGCAGGAAGCCATAGGGTGCTGCCCATGGCGCATCCGCGGGCGCCTCGCGCAGAGCGGCGCGGCCGCTGCGGGCAATGCGGCTGCACAGCCCCATCACCTGGTCCAGCGCCTGGGCCGGACGCTGATCACGCGCATTGCGGGCGGCCTGCAGGTGCAGGTAGCTGTGATGGCGCAGGCACTGCGCCTCCAGTACCTCGGCCTGCCGGAAGTGTTCCGCGGGTGCAACGGTGGACGCCTGCTGCAGAGCCTCGACGCGCTTGCCCAGTGCGTCACGCGCGGCCTGTTCGGCGGTGGCATTGGCGAAGTAGGCGCGGTCATCGGCATGCACCGACTGTGCCTGGGCGCCGCTGAGGGAGGCTATCGCCAGCACAGCTGCGATGGCGGTGGTGGTGGCGTGCTTCCTGAAAGCCTGCATCGGCGTCTCCCTGCCTGGACCAGGGATCGAGCCTAGCAGTCACTGGCCCGCCGCGCCTGTGCCGGATCAGGTTTCAGATCGACTCGTCCTCACGCTTGACCAGTGTCCAACACGGCGTCTGCGCAAAGGTGTAGGTCTGCTGGTCGCTGCTGTCCGGCATACGGATCTGCACCTGCCGCTGCCCGTCGGCCAGGAGGCTGACCTGCATTTCGCGGCCCTGCCCGGCCAACGCGGCAGGATCGGGCATCACCGGCCACTCCACATCGGCCAGCGCCAACCGGCTTTCCACCTTGCGCGGTTCCGGCTCGGCCTCTGCATCGATGTAACTGTCCAGCAGCGGATCGGCAGTAGCCTTTTCCTGCAGCGCGATCTCATTGCCGAAATGCTTCAGGAATGTATCGAATTCCGGGTGGGGGCATTCACTGCGTGCAGCCACAGGTGTGGGCTCGGCGGCAGTGATCGCCGGCGCCGCTGCGGCAGGCCCGGCTTCGCCCGCTGTCTGCAGCGGCTGCGGCGCTGGCGTGCAGGCAATCAGCACCACGCCACAGGCGAGCATCAGCAGTGCGGCAGAACGGTATCGACACATGGGCTCATCCTGAATCCGGTCCGGTCGCTCCATGCTACCGCGCGCCCTACAATTCCGGCATTCCGCCTGTCCGAGAGTCCTCATGCATCGCCTCCTGCTCCTGATCGGCCTGCTGCTGCCCGCCCTGTGGCCAGCGGTGGCGATGGCCGTCGATGTCCACGAAGGCGATCTGCTGTTTGTCACCGCCGGCCGCAGCGGCCTCAGTGCCGCCATTGACGATGCCACCGGCAAGCAGGGCGCGCCCAGCTTCGATCACGTCGCCCTGGTCGCTTCCACGCCGAAGGGCTGGGAGGTATTGCATGCGGACGAGAAAGGATCGCGCCGGCAATCGCTGGTCGAGTTCCGCCAGGAGGCGCGCGCCAAGCAGCGGCAGATCGTGGTCTATCGCCTGCATGCGCCGCAGCAGGCGGCCATCAAGGATGCGGTCGCCACCGCGCGCACGATGCTGGGCAAGCCGTACAACACGTCGTATGTGTTGAACGAGGACAGCTACTACTGCTCGGACTTCATCGAACGCGCCTTCCGTGCGCACCACGTGTTCGCATTGCAGCCGATGAACTTCCGCAACCCGCAGACCGGGGAGATCGCCCAGCACTGGGTGGATCTGTACCGCGGCATGGGCATGGACGTGCCGCAGGATCAGCCCGGCACCAATCCGAACGACATGTCGGCAGCGCCGGTGCTGCAGCGTGTCGGCGTGCTGGAATAAGCAAAGCCCCGCACGGGGCGGGGCTTCGCATCACCGGAGCTGGTAGCGAGGTCACTCTTCCTCGTCCTGCCCACCCTGCTGCTGGTTGCGCTGGTTGCGCTGCTGCTGTTCCTGCTGCTGTTGCTGCTGCTGGTCGCGGCCACGACCCTGCTGCTGATCCTGCTGGTTCTGCTGGCCCTGCTGCTTCTGGTTCGGGTTCTGGTTCTGCTGTGCCATGTCCGATCTCCAAAGCCACGCGCGGAATGCGGTGGACGGGACCATCGTCTGCAGCGATTGGTTAATCACACGTGGGTGGCCGGCTACATTCGTGTGTACGCCTGTGAATGAACGGGCGGAACCTCTTGCGGCACAAGCGCCTGAAGGATTCATGCGGGTTCGGCATGTGCTCATGCCGTCATCGGCGTTGCGCGCATTCATGGCGCTCGCAGCCGGAGACACGCGCTGAACGAGGCTGGCTTTCCCGGCTCACACAGGGAAGCCAACGCTGCATTCATGGCATCACCGGCGGCACGTACGCCAGCGTCATCCCCAGCAGCCACAGCAGGCCCAGCACCAGCGGGATATGCACCAGCAGCTGGATGAAGGTGAAGCCCACGATGTCGCGTGCCTTCAGGCCCAGCACGCCCAGCAGCGGCAGCATCCAGAACGGGTTGATCAGGTTCGGCAGCGCTTCGGCCGCGTTGTAGACCTGCACGGCCCAGCCCAGGTGCGCCTTCAGTTCGTTGGCGGCCTGCATCACGTAGGGCGCCTCGATGATCCACTTGCCGCCACCAGACGGCACGAAGAAGCCCAGCACCGCCGAATAGACGCCCATCACCAGCGCGAACGAATCGGTGCTGGCCACGTGCACGAACAGGCTCGACAGCCGGTGCGCCAAGGTCTGCCCGTCACCGCCGGCGGCGTGGGTGAGGATCATCGCGATACCGCCGTACAGCGGGAACTGGATCAGTACGCCGGTGGTGCTCGGCACCGCCTTGGCCACCGCGTTGAGGAAGCTGCGCGGGCGCCAGTGCAGCAGCAGGCCCAGCGAAATGAACAGGAAGTTGTAGGTGTTGAGGTTGGCGATGGCGGTGACCACCGGTTTGTTGGCGAACTCGTTGAACAGCCAACCGAACGCCAGCAACGAGAGCAGCACGGTCAGCAGCGGGCTGTATTCCAGCCACTCGCCCGGGCGCGTGCGCCGCTGCAGCGGCTCCGGCTCGGCCTGCGCGGCGCCGGGGAACTCCTCGGCAGTACGCGCACTGCCGGCCGCAGGCGCGGTCAGCCAAGCGATCAGCAGCGAGACCAGGATCAGCACTGCGGTCAGCGCGATCGACTGCCACAGGAAGATGGTTTCGGTGAACGGCAGGACGCCGGTGATCTCGACCAGGCCCGGCGGCATGCTGGCCGGATTGGCCTGCAGCTGTGCGGCCGAGGAACTCAACCCCATGGCCCACACCGCGCCCAGGCCGAGATAGGCCGATGCACCGGCCGCGCGGTAGTCCATGCGCAGTTCGGTACGGCGGGCCAGCGCGCGCACCAGCAGGCCACCGAACACCAGCGAGAAACCCCAGCTGAGCAGCGAGGCCAGCATGCTGACCAGGCCCACGTACACCACCGCGCCGCGACCGGTGCGCGGCACACGGGCGAGGAAATCGATGAAGCGTGCGACCACCGGCGCGGTGGCCACGGCGTAGCCACCGATGACCACGAAGGCCATCTGCATGGTGAAGGGAATCAGGCTCCAGAAGCCGTCACCGAAGGCGCTGGCGGTGGCCTGCGGGGTCGAGCCGAAGCCCATCGCGGCCAGCGCGACGATGACCACGCCCAGCACCGCGAACACATACGCGTCGGGGAACCACTTTTCCGCCCAGGCGGCCGAGCGCAGCGCTGCGCGCGCCATCCAGCCGTCCTGTACTGCTGCCGTCGAGGCCATCGCCTACCCTCCCAGGTTCGATGGATCGATTCTGGGCGGTGGGGTGCGGCCTGTCAGCCACCTATTGGTCGTAGGTCGCGGAGGAGGGTAGTGCCGGCCGCTGGCCGGCAACCTCGGGATCTCTGCAGTTGCCGGCCAGCGGCCGGCACTACCGGATAGCAACCGTGGTAGCGCCGCGCCATGCCCGGCGGACGCGGGATGGGCGATTACCGGAATACCACCGTGCGATGCCCATTGAGCAGGATGCGG